>JAYEPK010000198.1:0-4727 GCA_034723935.1 Thermoplasmatota archaeon | reverse complement strand
TTTCAGCCATATCCGATCCAGGGGGGAACCGTTTTTCTATGAGGATAGCGGAGAATGCGACTTCATTATCGTGGATAAGAATCAGGTGATAATGGCGTTACAAGTGACCTGGGAGATGAACGAGACCACAAGGAAAAGAGAGATTGGCGGGCTCCTGAAGGCCATATCCGAATTCGATCTTGATGAGGGCGTAATAGTGACGTATGATCAGGAGGAAGAGATCGAGGTGGATGGAAAGAATATCAACGTTGTGCCTGCGTGGAAATGGCTCCTATCATCATGAGATCCTATACCGAGGGATCCTCAACCTTTCCCATGAACAGGACCTGACCAGTATTCTGATGTTCAATTAGGAAAATGAACGGGTGGTCAGCCCTGAACTCAATGGGGGTTGCTGTGTCCCCTCCTATTCCGCCTTCATATGATATCACTACCGCGGTGACTGCCGCAGCTTCGGTCCCTTCCTCGTTGACCTCCACGAAGGATTGATGAATGACATCACTGATGTAGAGATCATAGTTACCGCTTTCCTGGATGCCGCTGAAGTCAGCGTTGACCTCATCGAAAGCGAGGGGCATCCCCATTTCCTTCAGATCCTCGTTGAGCTTGTACTTCTGCTCGAACTTGAACCTGGGCAGATAAATATCCACCCACTCCCCGTACATGTCGGTCTTCAGATCGTTTATGTATTCCCGATCAATGATGGACTCAAGTGTGGAAATGTCATCTCCCTTGGGGAGCAGGATGTACATCGACAATTCCTCGTTCTTGTAGGGGAGCTGAAGCATCTGGACATCATCGTTCTCTGCGTAGTTAATGTCGATCTCCTCATCACATATGTTCATAAGGTCAACACTCTTCGTTCCACCGTTCGACAGATGGAAAGCCTTCTCTTCTGTTACCTCTTCATCGAACTGCCATTTCCAGTTCGCTTTGAAGTAGATGGCATTTGTGAGAACCAGATATGTTAGAGGAGTTATTACACCGGGAGATATCAGATCCTTGATCCTGTCATATGTTTCCCCTTCAACCCAGTTGTTTATCGTGTCAGCTGAACCCGAAGGATCCCCCCGAAATCAAGTTCCTGGCCCCCCGCCAAATAATCATTCTCTATGGTGTCCTGATAATCGTCGTTCAGGTCCTCTCCCTGCCTCAACCAGTATGCATTTGCAGTGCTAAGCTCGTAATTTGATCCTTCGGGGTTGAGCTGTACCTGGAGGGACCTTATCATTTCCCTTCTCTCAAGATCATTTTCCGGAAGTTGGATAACCCTCAAGATCTCGGAAGCTGTCTCTCCCCTCGCCCCTTCGTATGCCATACCAAGAGCGATTGCTATCGAATATGGAGAGAAGAATACATTATCTGTCCCGTTGACGAGTTGTCTATACATCTCGAAGGAAAATTCGTTGGAAGAATTCACGTATTCGTTCATCCCAGTATACTGAGATTTATAACCCACAGGATTCTTATCATCCTCACCAGGGTCCAAACACCCTGATAGAAATGCAACCGATACCATCAAGGCGATCGACAAGATACCAAATATCTTCATGTAGGTCCCTTCCATACTACAATAAGTTCAAGGCGTTATTAATTGAATGGAACAGATTTTTGACATATAATAAAAGATTTAAGGAGTTAGATATTGTTTTTGAAAAGGTCTTTCTCAATGTTATATTTTCTGAAGGGGCCAGAGATTAACCTACGCAATAAAGATAAGGAACATATTGGCATTACATAGCTGTGGAATTGGAATGAAAAAGGGTCGATCGATCGGTTTCATCATAATCATTATGTTCATCATAACGGGGTTTCTTCCATTACTTGATACAGAAGCCATACAATCCGGGCCAATTGTCAAGGTTACAGTTGATGGTCAATTCGTGGAGGCGGGAACGTCACGGCGAACTGTGTTATATCGGATGGCATACGGACCTACACCGAATGCCTGGATATCGAGGTCCTGGAAAAGGTCGGTAACGAACCCCCTGTCGCAGGGATGTCGGCAAGATTGGTCGATAATGTCACGATGATCCTGGATGGTGGTGTACTATCATCGGATCCGGAAGATGAGTCAATGGAATACCGGTTCAATTTCGGAGATGGTAACTGGACCGATTGGGACCAAAGGGGAAATGCAACACACCGATATTCCAATGAGGGCATATACAACTGCTCACTGATCGTAAGGGATAGAAGAGGGAACACATCGGATAGGATTTATTTGGAGGTCGATACACGGGACCTGTCCAGATTGCCAAATATTGGTGAGCTTCCCGTGAAGATAAGTGCGAATGTTGGTAAGGAGGTCGTCATCGAGATACCGGAAACCGGAACAGATGACGGACTGTTATTCTTCATCGAATGGGGTGATGGTAATTCAACACGGGATTACAGCCCGGATATGGTTTTCAAGCATACCTATTCGGTCGAAGGTGATTACTATCTCGCGATCAGGGCAATGGATCCAGATGGATTGGAAACCATGGAACATATCCTGGTCGAGGTAAATGCTGAGGAGGATGAAGATCCGTTTCCGATCCTTGTTCCAATATTGATCGGTGTGGCCCTACTTCTGATCGGGATCATCGTAATGGTGGCTATTATTACCAGAAGAAGGACCGAGATAGAAGAATAGGACCCGTTCGAAATCACTGATGACAGGGTTATCATTGTGTTGGTCCAGAGTGATATTGAACCTCCGGATTATCTGTATTCACTATCTCAAAGAGAGCTGTAGCCCAGTTCAAAGGCTTTCAGATTGACCTCGAGCGCTTTCTCCGGAACGTTCTCCTTCACCGCTTCCACCATATGCTCCTTTCCGACGGGGAAGTCAGGTGATGCTGCAAGGGCACCGACCATAACAACGTTCACGGTCTGTGGGTTTCCGGCCTTCATGGCAAGCGCCATGGCATCCACCTCCACCACCCTTGCACCCGATGATCTGATACGTGAAAGGACCTCATCGTAGGTGATATATGCCTCTATCTCACCCTTAGCCAGCATCTGGGTCTCTATGGGGGGGTGGTCCATTCTGGTGTTGGTTATGACCATTCCTCCTTCCTTGAGGAAGGGTAGATGCCTTAGAGCTTCCATCGGTTCCAGCGAGAGTAGTACATTGGCCTCTCCGTAAGGTACCAGTGGTGACATGACATTCTCACCTATCCTCTGATGGGCAATGACGGAACCACCCCTCTGGGAGAGGCCGTGGAGTTCGCCCGAAACGACGTTCAGCCCGGACCTTGCGCAGGCCTCCCCCACGATATTTGCCATCAGTACGACCCCCTGTCCACCCACCCCACAGTATATCATGTTGAAGTATCCACCGCTCACTGAACCACCTCCTTCTTTGATGTGGTTTCAAGATATTCAACATAGTCCTCTTTGGTGTAGTACACCTTGTCCTCTCCTCCCTTGAGGGTCGCAGTGGATCTGATCGCCCCGAACCCACACATCTGGGCACATTCCCCGCATCCGACACAGACAGCGGGATCGATAAGGGACTTTCCGTCGGCCGGATCGATGGATATCGCAGGGCAGAGGAAATCCTTGATACAGTTATACGGAGCCTTGCATTTTTCCTTGTCAACGAAGAATGGGACCGGCTTCGCTCCCTGTCTCCTGAGGTTCCTGAAGTGATATAGAGCGCATTCTCCATGGGATATGATGGCAGATACACCTTTGTGGTCCAGAGCTTCCTTGACAAGTGCCCTGTTCTTCCTGATCTGAAATGAGTTCATGTTCACGATCTTCCCAACACCGATCGCTTTGAGCAGCCCCTCGATATCAATGGCAATTCCCTCTTTCCCGCCAATTGTACCGATCTCGGCAGGATGGGTCTGTTGCCCGGTCATGGCCGTAACGGAATTGTGGAGAACGATAATGGTCATGTCCCTCTTGTTGTGTACCGCGTTCACGATTCCCGGCAGACCCGCGTGGAACAGGGTCGAATCTCCTATTGCTACCACCACTTTCTCCTCTGCCGAGATGCTCACTCCCGCTCCTATTCCCAGCGATGCTCCCATGCATAACTGTGAATCGGAGAACTCCAGAGGCGGAAGTACAAGCATAGTGTAGCATCCGATATCGTTCGAGAAGTAGATGGGAGTCTTTCCGATAGCTCTTCGAAGAGCTGTGAAGGTTCCTCTATGAGGACATCCAGCGCAGAATCCGGGGGGCCTTATCGGCAGGATATCAGCAAGCTTTTCGATCTTCTCCTTGTGAGCCATATGATCCAGAGGGGGTTTGGTACCGGTTGCTTCTGAAAGGGCCTTCACAAGTATAGGTACGTTGTACTCCGAGAACTCCGTGAATGGACCGAACCCCTTTCCAAGTATCTTTATGCTCATTTCATCTTCCTGTGCATAATTCTTGACAAATCCCTCAAGATATGGAGAGAGCTCCTCCACAACCATGAGTATGGCCACTCTCTTCATGAACTCCTTTACTCTTCCTTCAGGGAGCGGATTTATTAGTCCGGGTTTGAAGATCCTTGCCTTGAGGCCAAGCTCCTTCAGAGCTTCCACAGTGTAATTGTAGGTGACGCCGGAAACCAGGATCCCTATGTCATATCCCTCATCTTCGGGGATACCTTCATGGAGTGTGGTCCCATCGAAGTAGAGCTCTCTGTTGAAGGGATTTTTCTCGGAATCCTTCTTCATCGCTTCCATTCTCTTCAGGATACGCAGTTTCCCCTTCCTTGCTGTCTCACCAACCGCAGAGTAATT
>JAYEPK010000197.1:0-4746 GCA_034723935.1 Thermoplasmatota archaeon | reverse complement strand
TCTCGATCCCTCCGTTTTGAGAATACATGGTATTTTTGACGATATGCACACCATCCATGGATACGGTGGAATCATGGAGGACATTCTGGGCCAGTAAACCGAGGCCGATAATATTGACCCCCGAGGTATTGACCTCCATGGTGTTGTCTTCGATCCAGATGCCTTCATGATGGAATGATGAGCGGTCGTTGAGGCAGCTCCCCATATTGTATATTTTGGGAATATGGATCCCATACCCTGTTTCCGAAATTATGCCATTGTCCATGAATTCCAATCTCCCCATCTCGAACTTTGACCAGTCCCAGAGTTGGTATCCAAAAAACTGAATACTGCCGAGTTTGATGCCTGATAAGCTCGAATTCACGTTGTTGTAGCCTACCTTGATGGATCCCATATTCATGCTGGAATTATCATGAAGAAGAACTGCGAAGTTGAGCAGGTCCTTCAGGAAGATCCCGTTTCCGCTCATGGTGGTAATGGCATTGTTCGTAATGATCATTGAACCCATTTCAAACGAGGCCCGATAATGGAGGTCCATTCCGAAATTACCGATCAAATTGATCATTACTCCATCATCTCCGGATATTATCTCGTTATTATTGATCGTTACATCGCCCATGATAAATGATGTCAGATCGAAATTGAAGTTGCCGAACTCCATGATATTATCCAGATGCAGAGCTGTTCCGTTCGATCTGAGATCATTGCCGTCGAAATGGAAGCCCTCGATCTCGAACTTAGATCCCCCCATCATGTTGCTCCCGAACGACTGGATCGACCCAAAATGAATGGAATGTCCATGGGATATTATCTTGTTTCGCGAGACCGATAAGGTCCCCATCGAGAAGGATGATGTACCACCCAGGGTGGTTCCAACCATCTGAATGCTGTTCGATCGGATACCAGTATCCCGGGAGTCAATATCATTTTGATCGACAATGATGCTTCCGAAGCTAAAATTCGCATGATCATACAGTTCCGTACCCAGGTATTCGATAATACCAAAGGAAATCCCGATCGAGGAGGAGATGATCGTATTCGAAGAGATGTTCAGATCACTGAAAGAGAAAGAGGAACCATTTGAGAGGTTCCGGCCGATATTTCCCATGTAATGATTGTAATAACCATGGTATGCTTCAACATGATTATCCGTAAAGGAGATGGAACCCATGGAGAAGGATGCGGTATCGTTCAGGGAATGGCCCAGCATTGATGTGAATATTTGTGCTCCCTGGTCAACGGCCTTTATCTTATTTCCTCTCATGATCACATCTCCCAGGACTACCGAGGAACCACCGCTCATCCTGTAGCCCAGAGCTTCCAGCCGTAAATAGATCCCAACATTGGCCGTATCCATCATGTTATCCTCAACGATGATATTGCCCTTTGAAAAGAGAGTATCCCCGGAGATCTCTTCAATAGTGCCCGATCTGTAGAATACTCCGATCGAAGAGTTCCTGATCCTGTTCTCCTTTATGATCAGATCGCCAGTTAAGATCTTTGACGATCCCTTGATCTGATAACCGGTATGGATCGATGTGATATCGATCCCTGTACCCCTATCTGAATCGATCGTGTTTCTGAGAATGCTGAAGTTCCCCCGGACCAGAGATACAGAATCCCTGATCTCCCTGAAGTATTCAAATCCATTGATATTGATGCTCAGCGCATCCACTCTCTCTGTCTTTAGGAAATTGTCACTTATCATGCAATCTCCAATGGTGCCGGATGTGGTTCCGTAGAGTTTGCAAAATGACCAGTAGTCGATCTCGATACCTCTGACCGTGTAATTCAATACCATGTTGTCCCTGATCAAGAGGTCACCTATCTCCAATGACACGTTTGCCAGAGAATTGGAATCCATGTAAATATCGATACCAATATCACCTCCGTGAAACTCGTTCTCGACGATCTGAACATCTCCGACCTTGACACTCCCACCACCACCGATGGAACTGATCGAGATCCTGAAGAACAGGTTTGTTTGAACAGAATGATCCAGAAAGGTATTGTTCTTGATCAATATCTCTCCCATCGTCAAATTGCACATTGATACACTGTCAAAATACATCTCATTCTCGTAATAGAAATTGACGTAATTCCCGGAGGTATACCCCATAACGTTGTTGGTGAACGTCAGACCATGGTCCATCAGATCCACGGACAAGGGGATGGTGGTCAACATCTTAGCAAAGTTGACAAAGTTCCCCCGGAAAGAGTTGCCAGAGATGTTGTGTCCTGACGAGGTGTCGGCAAAGATACCGTTCAGGAAATCAGTGATGTTCATCCCAGTTATCGTAATATTATTGGCGTTCAAAGTGAAACCATTATACAAACCACCGGGATTTGTTAATCCTGCATTTCCCGAGCCCTTGATCCAGACCTCCGTGTTCACCGTCACGGCCTCGGGATAGGTCCCAGGATGAACGATTATCCGATCACCGTCGGAAGAAGAGGCAAGGGCCAGCTGTATCGAAGAATAGTTGCCGATACCTGTACCTCCAACGTTCAACCTGTTCCCGTTGTACTGTCTATCGGTGATCCGGATCTCCTTGAAACCCCTATCTTCATTGGAAAAAATATTTTCAACATGTGCTTCAGCACCGGATGCCGCATAAAGAATGATGATCTGGAATATCATCATCATTGTAATGAGCAGAGACATGTACTTGAGCTTCGACCTTTCCATCTGTATTCCCCCTGTTCCACCGGGTAATGGATCTGGTCAACATATTATTATTTCCATACACGGCCTACCCCGGGAGCCCCCTGGAAACGTTACTTCAGTCGTTCCGGAACATTATTTTGTTCTCAATAATGTCGCAAGAGAGGGGTGGAGGGTGAATGTTTCACCGATACACCGAATTCATTAATACTTGGAGGGAACATTTTTAGGCAGGACCGTTATTACAGGTTGTGATATGATGAAGTACCAATGGCTGATACCCGTAGCATTGATGGTGATGGCATCTGCCTTTGCAGGCTGTCTTGGTGGTGGTTCCGATGGAGGGTCCGCTCCCGAATACGATGTGAAGATGGACGAAATGCATCTCACAGGAGGACAGCCAGGGCTGGCACAGGCCCAGCCGGTCGATCTGAACCTTGTGGTTCCCATAGGTCTCGACTTTGACAATGTGATCAAGATAACTATCAATATAACCGTTGAGGATGGAGATGAAGGGACGGAACCGGACCAGGTCGGAGAGATGATACTTACTCAGACCGGAGATGAGTCGAACAATAGTGTCACGGTGAACGGGGGCAACACACCGGTGATCCAGCAGATGGTCCTCGAATGGGACGGAGTGGAGTACCTCGGAACAGAGTGGGTCCTGGACCTTTCAGTTACCATAAACGGAGGGCAGGATCAGTGGCCCGGACCTTTTATCTGGAGAGGGATCCCGGACCAGGGTTTCACCTATATTCTCGATGTCTCCTACGATTTCCACGACATGGGTGAAACGTTGTAAGAGATACCTTTGAGATGGTAATATGAGCAAGAACCTAGCCTGGGCATCCTTGATCTGCATATCCTTGCATTTGTAATGGCCCATCTGGGCATCTGCTTTGGTTGATCAAACAGATCTCAATGTAATCGAGGGAATGAAACAACTTGTTCGAGAAAGATATGATTATCTATTGACAGATAACAGTAGCCAGTTCAGTCGAATGAATTCAAGAATGGGAAAATACTGTGAAGTATTTC
This sequence comes from Thermoplasmatota archaeon, assembly GCA_034723935.1. Classification (GTDB taxonomy): domain Archaea; phylum Thermoplasmatota; class Penumbrarchaeia; order Penumbrarchaeales; family Penumbrarchaeaceae; genus JAYEPK01. The sequence goes on along the minus strand of JAYEPK010000197.1, from coordinate 1,040 downwards.
TGAATGAGAAACACATCTGGACCAGTGTTCATCATCCTCAGACTATGGGTAAGTTGAGTGCATATCAGAAAGGATTGAAACGATTTCTCAGACCTCATTTGAGAGAATCTCGAAAAATGTCCAGGATCAACTATTGGATTGGGGTTTACAACAGCTGGTACAACAATGGTAAGTGTCATTCTTCGATCAATACTGTTCCCGAGGACAGATATTCTGGACATATAGATGATGCTTGGTATGTGAAGTTGGTGAAAGCTTTAAAACTGGAGGATGTTCTTGCTGTTTAAGAGGGTAAAATATCTCTATAGGTTCTACATCTTTCAATAATCCAAGAGACGCAAACTGGTAGATATGAAGCCTTATCCCAGAAATAAATGCTCACATGCGAAGTGCTGATATACTGCTAATCGTATGCTACGTTTGGTAGTATATGTGGAGGAAATATGATGTTGCCCAGAGTAAATTTGCTGAAAGTGGTCAGTGTGAACGGAGGGATCAAAGGATTCGAACGCGATCTGGAAGAGGAGTCCATGATACTGAGCCAGATCAAGATCACGTTCGATTCCTATCTTATCGACATCCATTCGCTGAAAAGGCTCTCGGATATAATACCCGACGATGTCCTTGAACAACCCAAGCCCGATTTTCAGGGCCTTGATGATCCAAGGTCCAAATTGATCGTTATCGATCCCGAGGGTAAAATGGACGATTGGGAAAGGATAAGCAAGATCCCGGTTTGGAGCGAGAGGTTCGCACTTGTAACAAACAATACACCATCATCGTATCTTGAAGAACTGGATAAATATTCTGTTGGGCACATTCTCATGGGAGAAGATAAGTTCGATATGGTGGCAGTTCTCAAGGAACTCTATGAGAATTTCGATTGCGGGGAAATATTGATAGATGTGCCTGGAGACATAAGCGGGGAGCTTGTAAAAGAAGGATATGTGGATGAGATCAACCTAATCGTTTATCCCTGCATTGTTGATGATGAAAAAGGACATTTTCTTGACCTACCGAACCTCTCTAACAAGATCGCT
>JAYEPK010000196.1:0-1000 GCA_034723935.1 Thermoplasmatota archaeon | reverse complement strand
ATTACACCGATGCAGAAGATCTCGAGGTTGATATCAGATTGACAGGGACCCATGCCAACAAGATAGATGCCTCGATCAACAACAACAGGCTTTACATCGACTCGACATTGACAGAGAACTTTTACACCAGGACCTCTGAACCATATGATATCAGAGGAATACTGGTGGTTACAGATGATGGAGGACTGAACGGTATTCCTTCAAGGACGATGAGAACAAAGGAATTCCCAATCTTTGTCGCACCGGTCAACGATCCACCCACAAGGACCGGAGAGGAAATACCCCCACTTTACGGGTGGGAGGGAACCTCCTCGACCTTGATAGAACTGGACGATTTCGATCTTTTCCATGATGTCGATGGAGACCAGCTCCAGCTGATGGCTGTTCCGGACCTCGAGATCGAGGGATACGATGAGGATGCGGAATTCGAGATCAAATGGATCGGGAAGAACAACTCGATACATCTGTCACTGAACGAGAGGTCAGATTGGACAGGAACGGTCCCTGTAAAGCTCTACGCAACTGACCAGATCAGCTTCAACACAAATCAGAACCCACGAGTTGAATTTCTCGTTGAGGTACGGAACATCAACGACGGCCCGGTGTGGGACCCCATCCCGATGGTCTCGATCATGGAGGATACCGAGGAAGACCGGATAATTGAACTCACCCAGTATGCCAGGGATCTCGACACATCCAGAAGTGATATCGAGATCATGATAACAGATTATACGAACAAATCCTTCGTATTCATCCAGGTCAAGAAGACAAAGGACAATCTTGTTTTCATGTCCTACAGACCCAAGGTCGAGAATTGGGTCGGAACGTCCAGTATAACCCTGGAGCTGAGCGATGGAGAGTACACGGTCCAGGCGACAATGTTGCTGGAGATAATACCCGTGAACGACATGCCAACTATCAGGATCATTGAACCTTCCGAGAACGGCAGGATAGATCCAGGGAAATTTTCGATAGTAGGAGAAGCATCCGATGTCGAGGG
>JAYEPK010000195.1:0-1003 GCA_034723935.1 Thermoplasmatota archaeon | reverse complement strand
CTGCAATCACTGCAAAGGCACCGGTGTATGTATAAGATGCAAAGGAACCAAGGAATGCAACTACTGCAATGGTTTCGGCCACTGCAGCCACTGCAAGGGTTCGGGTCAATGCACTTTCTGCGGTGGAACGGGAACAGGTCATTCTCTCGACCTCTCGAAGGTATCAAGAGAGTTCCACGAGCTTCGAAGCTGGTTCGAATAGAATATCACGGACTGACCGACCTGCCATACCTGATCCATCTTCTGGTATCGCTATGACGGTCCTCATCGATCTCCATGGACCCTCTATCCAGTAAATGGATGGCACGCTTTACTGCGATACCTTCCTCGTACAGACCCTCCGCCTCTTCCCTGGTGAGATTTTCGGATCTCAGTTCATCCTTTATCTCCTTTAGCCTTCCTTGCAGCAGAGTTCTTGCCCGGTCCTTGAAGGAGCGATTGATACCTGCTTTCCTCAAAAGGGTCCGGATATCCGTCCATTCTCCATCGAACACCACGAAGTTCTGCCTCCGCTCTCCTATGAAGGAGAGAGGTCGATCCAGCTTTACCAGCATCTCGGCACAGAATTCCCTGTTGTCCACCGCACGATCAGAGGTCATTCAATATCGTGTCCAGATAGGAACGGACATTGATAAGGATTGGGTATACGGATCATCCCGGTATGCATATTACATTCTTCTCTGGTATGAAGATCCCGTAAGATCCACAATAAAAGATACAAAAATGGAAAGTGCAAAGGATTAATAGTAGTTCCGAATGTTGCCGTTCTAGAGCATCATGAACGATTTCAGGTCCCTGGGACTCTCGGAGAAGACACTTGCCACCCTGGAAAAGAAGGGTTTCAAGACCCCTACGGAGATCCAGACGCTTGCCATACCTCTCCTTCTCGAGAACAAGGTCGATATCATAGCCCAGGCCCAGACAGGGACCGGAAAGACCGCTGTTTTTGCCCTTCCCTTGATCGAGAGACTGGATCCAAGCAAGAAACATGTACAGGCAATGA
>JAYEPK010000194.1:0-1004 GCA_034723935.1 Thermoplasmatota archaeon | reverse complement strand
TGACTGCCTGCCCTATTGAATCCCAGAGAGGTGTATAACCGTTTGCTGAAAATCCATCTATAATGTTCTTGGTGGATTCCCTGTTAACCTGGGTCATGTCTGTGAAGGTCAAACGGACATGCGGATTTCCGCTACCGTCGAAGGTATGTATCGCAACACGGTCATCAGGTGTCATCTGGTCTATGATGTTCTTTGCTGCGATCTTCATATCACTTAAAGGTTGGCCTCTCATGGATCCGGATGTGTCGAGCATCATCACAAGGTCAATATCCTTCCTTGATGTCCCGGCAAGGTTGGGTTCGTACATGTAATAGGAGCTCGGGGAGCTGAAGAACTCACTCTGGACCACCGTGTTCTCCACATCGGTGTTCTTGTGGAAGCCGTTCAGGACCAGCCACTCCTTTTCGATATTGGTATAGGTCGGTTCCGCCATGTAATCGAGTGTGCCTTCACCATTTATCCTCAAGGCGGTAGAATCATGCTCCCAGTTGCCGTCCCCGGATTCCATGTCATCCCAGAAGAAGAATACATCAAGGGTCATGCTCGGAGCATTGTTCAGGATATCGAACACCTCATCATAATCGTTGTACCTGTCGATCCAGACAGTGATGGTCCTTTCACCTGCATACAAGGGTGTCCATAACGCCTCGATGATCGTTGTCCTGTCAGGGGTGAGATAGACGTTCTCGGACTGGATCAGAGTGCTCCCATCCATGAACCTGACCGTACCGCCTCCTGCAACACCTCCAATGTTTGCGATCTCCACCTGAATGACATATGAGTTGCCGATAACAGGATTATTGCCATCTATCGATACCTTGCTTGACCGTCCGACGAGCTCCGGTTCGTCCTCCGGGGTGTTGAACCAATGAAGCGGAAGGTAGATCATTTCCCTTAAGGGGCTCTCCACAGTAAGTATGGATGATCTTGTCAACTGCCATGAATGGAGAACCACTTGGAAGTTCTTCTCCGATGCTTCCGCGGTCCCTGTATTATCAAAGTTG
>JAYEPK010000193.1:0-4831 GCA_034723935.1 Thermoplasmatota archaeon | reverse complement strand
CATCATCGTAGATGATAGTGGTTGATGGGGAGCCTTCGGGGCCGAAAACGATTATGTTCAGCTCCTCGCTGGCTTGCCCCTCAGGATCCGAATATTTGATCGAAAAAGATACGCTTTCCAATCTCGTAATCCTCGAACCGGTTCCGCTCAGCACTTCAATAGATGGTTCCCTGTTGAAGGTCCTGAGCAGGGAGGACCATTCAGCATAACCCCCGTTCTTGTCCTGGACCATGGCAGAGAATACCCATGTCTGTGCAGGGAAGTCCGGAGGGATATGATAGATCACTGATGTATTGAAAGCACTGCCCGGGATGATATTCTCCGGTTCTATCTTTGAACCCATGGGGTCCTCGGCAAAGCTTGATAGAACAAGCGATCCATCCGGAGTATCCGGGTCAGACCAGAGCAGTTCTACCGTTACATAACCCCCTCTGTGAACATTCTCTGTTGTGATATTGCCCGAAAGGGAAGGGTCGTAGTTTATGACCTTGAACGAACCGAAGAGCTTCTGGTAAACGAAGCTACCCTGGGGATCCGTATAGGTGACCTCCATCGAATAGAATCCCAGTGTAGCGTTCCATACAGGCGTATGGGAGTATTCGGCGGTGAGTAGAGATCCCGAAAGGGAGGAATATTCCAGTGTTGGGTAGAGGAGCGCCCCTCCAGGTCCTGTAATGAGAATATCGATACCGTCCGTGGACAGGTCAAGATCAAGGTCAGTTATATTGAAGGAAATGCCTATTTTATCGGTCCTTCTGACCTCTGAGGTCGGGACATTCACACTCATTTCCGGTCTGTGGTTCACGGTCAGGTTCTCGGAGAACTCGTTGTTCTTCTCATCGTATTCCCACACCTCATCGTTCACGTCCAGCACGGCTGTGAACTCGTGCTGACCCAGTATCTGTTCCTCCTCAGAGGAGATGTTCAGGTACAAGGTCTCACCTGGTTCCATGTCCACAAGGACCTCCTTGAACTTCGCATCACCTTCCATGAAGAGCTGCACCATCCCCTGTTCCACCGCTCTTCCTCCTTTGTTGTGGATGGCGAACGTGACCCAGGAAGTGCCCTCTTCATCGACCCAGGTGTAGATGGGGTCCGTTTCGATCGTTGGACCCATGTCCGGCCTCTCGTTGATGAACGGCGTCACCTTGGGATCTCCGATAACGGTACCCATCCATGAAACGTAAGGAGACCCCATCCAGAAGGATTCGGCAAGGTTGTATCCCGAATAGTAGGCGGGGAACAGGATATGGGCCCTGGAAACTGCGGTGATGAAGGGCTCCCATGTATATCCCTTCAAACCGGTTACACCGTCCCGGATGATATCCGCTACCAGGGACTGTCCGTACCATGTTCCGTAGGTCATGGACCTGCCTCCGGTCGATACGATCGTCTCTGCAATGGAGCCGTTCACCCATGTGTTATGAGGTCTTATGACCCTCATGTTCAGGTTATCGAAATAGGCAGTCCCCTCTCCCAGGAGTTCCACGATGAACCGGATCATGGTTACCGAACTCTCGTTCTCCAGAGGGTCCTGATATGCATCGAAACCGCGGTTGCCTGTTCGGTTCGCCAGTTCATGAGACCAGACCAGGGTGGAAGATGCGTTGTAACCTTCCAGGATGATCCTGGCTCCCGGCGTTGTGACACCCGATATGGACATCCTGGCATCGGGAAGGTATCTATGGTCAAGATAGTTGAGCGTGATGTCCTGATATGCTCTGAGCTTACCTGTTCCGTTCCTCTCCAGTTTGAGTGCCCAGGAACCGCTGCGAACACTTTCGGATGATCTTTCGATATCCCCGCCTGCAACTTCGTATGTCCAACTTGATGCTTGTGGACCTGTACCGGCTTCGAAACCTCCATTTGACATCTGCCCCTCGCTCCAGTCACCGTCATTGGACCCCCATGAATAGTATGCCATCAGGTCCTGCTTGTCGGTCTGAAAATCCCGGGTATCTTCCAATTTGCTTGGATAGTTCTCTCCTTTCAGCCAATTATGGGCATCGACCATCCAGATGTTGCCCTGCCTGTATCCGCCTGAACCGTTCTTGGTGGGGTCAAGATCAAGGAAAGCATTTCCTCTGGAACCCAGTGAACCCTCGGCCCGATCCACTAGGGACATCGCCTCTTCCTTGGTATATCCCGTAAGCCGGGTGACGAGCCTGACCTTGTATGTCTCTCTCGAGAACGGCTCTCCGGACCCCGCATACGGGTTGTCAGCCCACCACCTGCGGTGGACCTCGCCTTCGAGATTGCTGTCAAGGAGCATGAGCTCGGAATCCACCGAAGCGGATTCATAGTAGGCATAGTAGTTCATGTTGTACTGGCCCGATGTAACCTTCAGGGGAACACCTTTGGTGGTGACCATGTATTCTATCTTGTTCGTAAGTCCTCTTTTCGAGAGGTTCTCCTTGACCTGCCTTGCAAGCTCATCGTATTCCGAGAAGGTGATTATCTCCTTTTCAGGCACCGAGATATTGATGATATTGATCTGCGGAAGCCCCCTTCTCTGTGCGAAGTAGGTTCCGATCTCCCTGGACATCTCCGAGTTGTCATTCACTATCAGTGCCACATCCTCGTAGGTGATAAGGCCGTCATAGAGACCGCCTTTTACCTCGGTATCGAAGGAACGAATGGACCTTGTAATTTCTTCCGCATCTGCAGAGGGTATGATCATGAAGGATGATAGGAAGAGAACGAACAACACTGCAAGTACATAACATCTTTTGAGCAAGGCTTACCCTCCTGAGACCAACATTCAATACAGAGTCTGATAGATAACGGTAACCATTGAATCTATCCGGATCATTTCAGGATGCCTTGCTTCCTATCTCTACGAGTATTGACCTGATCTCCATCAGGAAGGACGAAAGAGGCATTCCCTCGTCCCACTGCATTACGTAATTGCCTCCTTTCGTGGGGCGAAGCTCCGGGACCTTCTGGTTCAGTATCCTTGAGAAATATTTCAAACCGTCGACCTTGATCGTGAACACACGCCACGGATCTCCCCTGAAACCCTTGTAGCGATATGCATAAAGGGGAAAGGTGTTTGCTCTTTTGCAGTCGAGAGTGAACTGTTCGAGCTGCTCCTTGAGCCGAGGCTGGCTCAAATAGACCTTTGGATGTATGGACGATTTGACCTCGATGGGGAACGAGAGCTCTCCACGGAGTGCAACCAGGTCAACTCCAAAGGAACCTGCTCCCCTTATCACCATGAAAGGATAACTCTCCATTGAACCGTAACCCAGGCACTCTATGGCAGAGCAGGTCTTCTTCATCTTCACAACTGCTTCGAGCTCGCCCCCAAGGAGTTTCTTCAGCTCCCTCTCGTAATCTACACCCATCCTTTAAAAAAAAGGTCCTTGAATTATAAAAGGGAGTGGTGGGAGTTGGCCAAATCTATTTCAGATCTTTTCAAGCCATGTGGGGTTCTTGATCTTCATCTCCTTCAGTCCGATCACCTGCCGGATCAATTTTCCGGCAAGTCCGGGCGTAATGAACGATTCGATATCAGGGGAGACCTCCACAACATCCATTGCCCTCAGGTTTGTATATAAACCCTCGAGGACGGACAGCACGTGGAACGACGATATACCCCATGGTTCGGGAGTGCCTGTTCCCGGAGCAAATGAGGGGTCCATACCGTCAATATCGATCGAGAGGTAGATCGGTCTGTCCCTGATTGAAAAACCCGTGTCCCATTGATCGAAAATATCAATGATGCCCTGGGAACGCACCTTTCTTGCCGTTACGTATCTCAGGCCCATATCCTCGGCAGCTTTCATCTCTTCCCTGCAGGCTGACCTTGCACCGATGATACACATCGAATCCGTTCCCCATTTATCAGCGATCCTGCGGGATGTGCAGGCGTGGGAATGTGGGTTTCCCATGTATTCATTCCTGAAGTCCAGGTGAGCGTCCACAATGACCACAAGACCGCCCTGCCTTGCATACTTCTTCATGAAAGCATCAACGGCGCCCTCGGTAACAGAATGCTCACCCCCCATCATCATGGATATCTTGTCTTCGTCCATGATGGAACCTGTCAGCACCCTGATCATTCTCCTGACCTCGCTCTGCTCCTCTTCCATGTTGGGGAGCGAAAGATCTCCGAGATCGCAGATGTTCACGTCCTGGAGCTCGACATCAAGGTCCATCAGGTAGGTCTCGAAATTGTATGACTCCAACCTGATGGCCCGGGGAGCCTTTGCGGCGCCCGGTCTGTGAGATACTGTTGCGTCAAAAGGTGCACCGAACAGTACGTAATTCGAGAGCTCAAGCTCCGCTCCCGAATCTGCAAAACAGGGATCCACTGTATTGATGTCTATCCCCGCAGGAACCATGAGGGACCCTCTATCAGATCCTCGTTATCTGTCTTCTGCCCATGGCATCCTGGTAGTTGATCTCGGAGCCAGCCTCAATATCTTTCCTGAACTCCTCGGGGATCTCAAGGTTGAACATCTCAAAGGTCTCCATGTCCATGAGCTGTGCTTCCGTTCCCTGGATAGATACGACCTGAGCGGTCCTCTTCTCTATCATCGGGACCTGGACCTTGTGGGTTACTGGTGAGACAAGTGATCTCTTGTTCCCGGAGAAGATACCGAGGGCAACTATCCTTGCTTTAGCTTCACCGTGCTTCCCCGGTTTGGAAGTTGTGAGTTCGATTATCTTGCAAGGCTCATCGTCGATGACGACGTAGCGGTTCACCTTCAGTTCTCTCACCTGCTGCTGGGTCCAGGACATCTTTATACGCTCCCAATTGTACTACATTCCGTAGTGGCGTGACCTTTATAAACTTTTATTAAGGCCCAAGCTGAAGAATTGATTG
>JAYEPK010000192.1:0-1007 GCA_034723935.1 Thermoplasmatota archaeon | reverse complement strand
CGAACTCTACCTCTTCCGGATCGGCCGCCTGGTATCTGAACGGCGGCTTGATCGGGTCGGCATCGTGAATTCCGATAGCCACCTTATTCCGTTTTCTACCGACGGTGATATGAAGCTTCTCCTGTAGGTTCATGATGGATAACAGTGTCCTTTCATCGATGGTCACACCGGTGATATAGGCAGCTCCGATAACAGGCCTTATCTCCTTGACACCGGGGCCCACTATGAGCTCCATTCCGGGATCACTTTTGATCTTCAGGTTCTCAACGCTTGAATGGATGCCCTTGAAGTCCCTGTATGCCCTTGCGACACCTTCCACAGAGAAGAGGTCCGGTCTATCTGGAAAGAACTCCACGGCGATCTCGCTTTTTTCTTCCTTTTCAACCGTGGCTCCTATCATTGGTATCTCTGCCTTGAACTGCTCCAGATCGAATCCCGGTCCGACCAGCCTTTGAAGGTCAGTGATGTCCATATTTATCACGGGCATTGGATCACCGGGTCGGACATCGCTTCATGATTATTAACATTTACAGGCCGTTCCCTGAATTATTCTTGGTAAAATCTTTTATCCAACCTCTTGTTCACATGGTCAAGGTGTAGAAAATGACAGAGATGATAACTCGGGATATGGGGATTTCGGATGTGATTCAGAAATATCCTCAACTTGTCCCCGTATTTGTACAACACGGTCTGGGATGCATCGGATGCGCTCTTGCCAACTTCGAGAGCATTGAACAGGGAGCTGTGGCGCACGGTATGGATGTCGATGCGCTCATGACGGATCTCAACAAGGTCGCCGCGTGCGAAAATTGATATTCTCTTCTCGACAGGATCATTTTTTGTTTCGATCTTCAGCCCTGGCCTTGATGGAACGGTTTACCCTGATATCAACAACCTTTTTATATGACTTCTTGTATGGGCGGTGGCAATACGCAAAAAGAGGCCCTCCGGCCAAACGTCAAGGGCAACCCATTGGGACCCTGCTTCGGGGGAGTTCGGTGCTTCGT
>JAYEPK010000191.1:0-4845 GCA_034723935.1 Thermoplasmatota archaeon | reverse complement strand
TGAAAGCATTTTTTAACACCGAGGACCTTATCATGGCATGGGTGTGAAACTTGGCGATCTTGTTTTGAAAAGATCACTTGCAGAGGGGGAAATGAATGGATGGAAGATAGGTATCGATGCCTACAACATGTTCTATCAGTTCATATCCTCTATCCGGACCAGGGACGGATACCCACTGACAAATGAAAATGGAAGAGTGATATCCCATTTGAAGGGGATCCTGTCAAGAACTTCGTATCTGATCGATAAAGGGATAAGACCGGTTTATATATTCGACGGAAAACCCCACGAGTTGAAAAAGGGAACACTGGAGCTTAGACGTCAGAAAAAAGTAAAAGCACAAAAAGAATGGGAAGAAGCACTTGAACGGGGCGACCTTGCAGCTGCAAGAACGAAAGCACAGCAAACATCAAGAATAACGGATGAGATCATATCAGATGCTAAAAGATTGCTTGAACTTATGGGAGTTCCGTACATCATAGCACCGGGGGAGGGGGAAGGTCAAGCCTCATATATGTGTGGAAAAGGTGTGATAGATGCGGTCTCTTCACAGGATTATGACACACTTCTTTTTGGCTCCCCGATATTGATCAGGAACCTGGCCCTTTCCGGGAAAAGAAAACTACCAGGGAAAAGAGTTTGGGTAAATGTTGATCGGGAATTGATATCCCTGGAGGATACACTTTCATCACTTTCATTGACGCGAAGTCAGCTTGTTGATCTTGCAATACTTGTTGGAACAGATTTCAATGCAGGTGTCAATGGGTTGGGTCCAAAGAGATCTCTACATCTCATTTCAAAATACGGCTCGCTTGAAAATGCAGCAAAGGCTGACAGGATACCTTTGCTGGAGTGGGATGAAGTAAGAAGGATCTTCCTTGAACCGGATGTTACCGATGAATTTCACCTCATCTGGAACCCCCCAATGGAAAATGAACTGAGGTCCTTCCTTGTTGATGAGATGGGTTTCGGGAGCTCTGGTGTTGATCGATCCCTGGAGCAGATGGCAAGTGCAAGGAACGGAGAGGCCCAATCCTCTCTTGATGCCTTCTTCTGATATGGAAAGTATCATTGTCATATCAACATGGATAGTATGAATCCAATGACCGCTACGAGCATTCCAGCTTTTATGGTCACCTGCCCCATTATGCTGTTCTTGAATGAAATTATGGCACCGGAGATCATTATCAGATCTGCCAAACCGATAAAGGTCACGTAGAATCCATCGAAGCCGATAAAAAAGATTGGTCCCCAGCCAAGTAGAACTGCGGTGATAATAAGAAAAAATGAGAGATAGAGGGTCCTTCTTGCACCGATTCTGAGTGGAAGTGTCTTTCTTGTTCCCCTTTCACCATCCATGTCCTGTACGTCCTTGATGATCTCTCTCGATGCTGTTGATATCGATGCCATGATAACAAGAAAGAAAAGTACAGGACCAGGTGACCATAATGAACCTCCAAAAAGGAATATCGCTCCCGTAAGTACACCTATGATCAGATTCCCGGACAGACCCCTGGACTTGAAGAAATTTTCATATGAAATATCGAATATTATTGTAAAGAACACTATGATAATTGGCAGTGGGTCATGATGTCGGAAGGAAACAAGGGATGCTGTTAGAGCAGCTGTCGTCCACAGGACAATAAAAAACAATCTGGCATGAGATCGGTCCATCCTGCCAGAAACAATGGGTCTTCCGGGATGTGTCCTCTTATCTATGTCGATATCATTCATGTCATTCAAGATATTGGCGCCACCAACTGCCGCCGCTGCTGCCATGCACAGAAGGAATATGTCCAGTAATTCATTACCAATGGAGGTTCCCAGTTCAACGGTCGAACCTGCTATGACTGCCAGAACTGCTATCGATACGTTTACGGGACGTATCGCTTCGATCGTTGACCTTACCATCCCCATGTGTCGTGACAACATTCTCCTGTTGATTTAAATTGTTCGCCCTGAGGAGGAAAAATGCAATGATACAAGAAGTTATTATCAGAACAATGACCCCTGCCAGTTTGACAGCTGGACCCCATTTTCCATTATCGTCTTCCCTGATAATGCTCTCGTTTTTCTCGATGAGGACAATGCCCTCTTTTTGGATCTCCGGTTCAAGGCTTGATATGTGGAAGATCAATTCATCCGGTGCCTCCTCGATCGGTCCTGATATCCGTACTTTAAGATCGATGGGGTATGCCAATCTCTTGATTGAACCCGGAAAAACGGATATGGAATAATTCTTCGATATTCCTGTAACTGAAATGGATATATCTTCGATAATGCCGTTTTTGGGAACTATCCTTATATCAAATTCCAGTTCGACAATACCATCCTGGTCATGTTCGTAAAGGACAGGATCTTCCGGCAATACAAGTTCAATAGTGGTCTTTGGAGGGTCGATGATAATTGTAAGATAGGTCTCCCTCTGGATATCTCCGGATGTTCCGATGATGGGAATATAGAAAGTTCCGTATGCATCATCGATGGATATATTGATCAAAACATCAGTGGTCGGAATAATATTTATTCTTTCCAGCTCTATCTTCAAACCCTCTATGCCATTATCGATGGATATATTGACCTCTCCAAAAAAACCGTAAAGTGAAATGACACCAAGCATTGTCGAAATATTTTCTCCGGGAGAAATATTGATAATTGGATCCTCCAATGTAAGCAGGAAATCGGAAAGCGATCTTTCATTGACATCAAGTTCGATCCCGGTTGCCTGCCTTGACCCCTGCCCATCGGATACGATCAAGAAAAAGCGATATGTTCCCGGTTCCACAGCCGGGGTTCCTGAAAGTGTGAGATCGAAGGAGTGGGGGGTTCCTGTACCTGCATATATCAGGTCAGTTTCCGGTGAGACCTGTATCCCGAGAGGAACAAGGAAGCTATGTACCCCAATATCCTTTGTCAGACCCACATCCGAGGAAAGGACCATGCGTTTTGTTACCTGCCTATCTATCCCGACCTCGGCCTCCACCAGGATCGGATCTAGCATATATGGATCATTTTGATCATCAACGATCAATTCCAATGATCCGGATCCCTGCCCATACTGGTCCTCGGCAATGATCTCGATCCGGTAACTACCCGGATCGTTTGGTGAGCTTATTCTGATGATCGTGAAATTGTTTGCCGTAAGTGTTTCGTCTTCAAGATACGCATCGATCGATGTATCCAGTGATAATGATATTTGACCTTCGAATCCTCCGGTACCCTCGATAAGTAATGGGATTTTCAGAGATGTGCCGGGTGATGTTGTGGTACTATCAAAGGGCAGTATGATCTCGGTTCCTTTATCTTCCCTGTATATCAATGTAACTCTGCCGTAATAGCTCAGGGAAAGAATTTCCTGACCTTTCTTTGTTGGATCAATATCGAAAATTCCGGTCCCCATTATATTGTATTCCTCGGTATAGATCGGTAGGAACACCCAATCCGTATCCTTATAGATCAATCCAACCCTGTGACCATAAGTTGCTATCGATAGAACGTTCATTCCATCTATTACACCGCTTTCCATTCCGTATATGGTCTTGCCCTCGATATGAACCGTTCGATTTACCCATGAACTATTTTCTCTCCAGACGGAGATGACACCACCCTTGACCTCATTTCCCTTCAGGGTGCAGGCATATATCTCCATGCCAGATATGGCAGGATCAATATCTTCAACAACGATATCAAGGATATGCGGTCCTATGTCCATGACATCTTCTTTTTTCCAAATGCCATTCTCTTGATATGCAATAACTATGACCCCTCTCCCTCCACCAAGTACTATCTCGTTCCCGTAATATTCAGGAAGAATATCCACAATGACGCATGAATCAAAAACATCACCATCGGTCAATATCACTTCTCCATCCCAGTGTGTATCATTCCTGGTCAGTAGATACACCCTTCTTGAATCATCAACTACCACGATCTCTTTTTGATCGCCATTTTCAACAAGTTCTCCAAAATCAACGTCCCATAGCCATTCCTTGATGAATGGGTCATCCATAATAATTTCGGATACCCATCCCCGATCCTCATCATGTCTGATCAAATTGACATTACAATCCTTATCAACGGCAAGTATTTCGTCTCCGTTGTGTTCAGGAAGTATGTCTCCGGCAACAATTGATGTGACCTCAGCTGTTTCAGTTGCTGAAATCAGGGATCTGTGAGCAAGTTCCGAAGTCCAACTGTAACCGCTTCCATATGTTACGACAACCTTTCCATTTCTGGAACAGGTCGCCATTTCCATTCCATCCCGGGAAGGAATGAGATCACCGTAAGCCGACCGATATACTAGATCGGTCTCCCGGTATATCTGTCTATTTTCGAATTCCAGATCATTGATAGACCTTGTATCCGTTTCAGATACGTTATGATCGGCAATTGATGGTATGTGAAAAGATGGAACATGCAATATGATCATGAGCATGAAGATCATGGCCATAAAACGGAAGACCTGAGTTTTCATTGATATGGGATTTTTCACCCGGATATATCAATATACCGGTTCAGATGGCCCCTTATCGTGGTTTTTATCTGAGATTGGATCATAATGATGCAGTTTCAACTTTTTGCCACCAGGAGTATTCGATCCTCACATTGTAGTCATTACCCGTATCTTCATTGACAAGGAATCCAAGGCCGACACTTCCTTCATAATCTCCTACCGAGCTCAATTCGATCGTGACGGAATGTTGACCGGTGCCGTTCAGGTAATCCATTTTTCCGGAATAACTGTGGGAGAGAACAACGACCCCCTCCGAATTCATGGGGTTGCTCTTTGAATCAGAGATGGTGGATGAATTCGATGGTTCGTAGGTCATTCTGAACGTATCAGGT
>JAYEPK010000190.1:0-4846 GCA_034723935.1 Thermoplasmatota archaeon | reverse complement strand
GCCTACGGCTCTCCGAGGTTTACCGTTTTCGTCAATCTCAAAACTTTTACCTCTGCCTGAAATCCATTTCCAGCTTCCGTCTTTGCATTTTAACCGGAATTCTACTTCGTAAGGTTCGGCATTTTCCACATATTTTTGCACTTTAGGGACAATTGTTTTCCTGTCTTCCGGATGCATAAGTCCCGTCCATGTATCTTTGACCATTGGGAGTTCACCCGGTTCATATCCAAGCATTGTGTAGTAGCGTGGACTGAAATAAATATCATCAGTTTCCAGGTTCCAATCCCAGAAGCCATGTTCGCCGGCATCCATTGCAAGTTTTAAGCGTTCTTCACTTTCTTCCAGATCGTGTGCTTTCTTTTGAATTTCTTTTTGGCTTGCTCTTAGTTGTTGCTCGCTTGCCTGCAGCTGCTGATTCTGGGCATCCAGCTGCCGGTTGGTAGCTTTTAACTTTTCCTCCGCCTGCTTGCGGTCGGTGATATCTTCACCTACCCCTTCGATCCAACCTTTGTCAGGGTTTATTCTGGCCGAGTATCGCGCCCAGAAAATAGAGCCATCTTTGCGATAAAAACGTACTTCAAAATTGTTGACCTTCCCTGTTGTTTTAATCTCCTTCACCATCTTTTCTCTTGTTCCGGGATCAACATAGTTTTCTGATGTGAAATATTCGTCAATGAATTCCTCTCTATCATCGCAACCGAACATTTTTGATAACTGCTCATTACTTTCTAACATTTTACCGTCTTCAATTCTTGTTCGGAATAGTCCCACCTGTGCATTCTGGAACAGGTTGCGATATGTTTCTTCAGCTATGATCAATTTGTTCTCTCTTTCCTTGAGATCCTGGTTTGCTGCTTTTAATTGCTGCTCACTTGCCATGAGCTGTTGATTGCTAGCATCAAGCTGTTGATTTGAAGATTTGAGTTGCTGCTCACTTGCCTTGAGCTGTTGATTGCTGGCGTTAAGCTGTTGGTTTGCGGCTTTCAACTTTTCTTCCGCTCGCTTTCGAACAGTTACATCATCATATACAGCCACAACTTCTCCGCTCGGCAGTTTGTATACATGGTTTTCACGCCAGGTTCCGGGATCTCTGTCGTTAGAGTACATTGCCTGTGGAAAAAATTCGGATACTCCGGTTTTCCAAACCCTCTGAAATACCTTGAATATTCCAAAATCCTTCACCCCCGGGAAAACTTCGGTAACACGTTTTCCAATGATATCCTCTTTTCTCACACTTTCTATCCTTTCTCCCGCAGGGTTGATATCTTCAAAAATGAAATCCTCGCCGTCATCCACCTCACTGTACACGGCTACCCCGCTGCTCATAGTATCGAACAGCCCCCTGAATTGCACCTCGCCTTCTGACAGATCCCTATCTGCTTCTGCCTTTTCCAATTCAGCAACCCTCAAGCGTAATATCTTCATTTCGCCTTCGAGATGCTCTCTTGTTCTGGCTTCATCCTCTTTCATTCAATCCCCTACCTTTTCACCGGGTCTCCCGCCGAATTTCCATAATAGTGTCTCAGGTCCATCCCCCTCTGTAAAACGAACACAGCCCGTTTGAACATCCAAAGAAACTGTCCTTCTATCAGTGCCTCCAATTGATTTAGCTTTAATAAGTAAATTCCTTTTGGTGAGGATACCAATGACCGAATTTATATTATCCTCACTGATGGTGTCATCATTCCTTTCAAGAACGTTCCCTCCACCCACAAGACAGGTCTCAATATCTTCCTTTGCAACTCCCAGCTCGATCATTCTGTTCATCAGTTCCTCCACTGCATCGGCAGCATATATTGTTCTTCGAGTTTTCTTTCCATCAGGTGCGGTCCCCGGGACCATGACATGTGCCAGACCTCCCATTTTCTTTACTGGATCATATGCCACGATTACAATACATGATCCAATTGCGTTAGATCTTAAAATTGTCTCATTTGTCCCAGCTTTAACCTCCCCTGTATTTACATCGATGACCCTGATCGAACCGTTAATCACCTTCCGATCGACCTCTCGATCCGCAATGTTTGCAAACATCACAACATCTCCTTTGCTCCCGACCAGTTGTTTGCCTCTATGTTGATATATTAACTAAACCAATTGATATCACTATAGATAATGGTTTGCAAACAATTTTCAATAGCTGTAAATAGAACGGTTAACAGGAAATGTCCTGTTCCTTCCGAACGATCTCAAACCTTCAAACAAAAGAAACAGGTCAAATCTTGATCTCTCCATTTGTAAAAAATCGATCTGAAACGGTCTGCACCTATACGAACTCATCCTGAACCTTGACAACTTCGGTGCTGTCCTTGCACGCTGCATATGCATCAAGGGGTTCCCTGTTTATCTCGATGAACTTGTCGGCCCAGTTGTATATCGAGAGCAGGTCCCTTGCGATTTCCTGATTTCCAAGAATATAATAGGAAGAGGCAATGGCTTCCAACGTTGACAGCTCCCCCCATTTTCCAAATTTCACCGGATTGACCGCCATGAGCAATGGGAGCGCCCTTGGATGCAGTTTGTGACCTTTCTTCAGCTTCTTGAACACCTCCTCCGCATCCTCCCAGGAACAGTCAACGGCAACGATCCCTCGGTTTTCCAGGATATTCCTGTCTCCTGGAGAAAGTGCTATCTTGGAAAATGGATCAAGGAGAAGGGAGCCGAAGGGGAGCTGACGATAGTGTTCCACCAATCTTGCTTTATCGAACCTTGCAAGTTTTCTCGCACTGCATTTCTTCGGATCATCCTGCGAAAGATGGAGGATTACAGGTTCCAACCTCCTCAATCGCTCTCCTCCATCAGCTCAACATAACCTCCGTTGATGAGGAGCTGGACGATATCTCCATGGAGCAGGGCAACGTCCTCCTTCTTCATTGTGACCGAAGAATTATCCGGACACATGAAGGTGGAGATGTCCTTGACAGCCCTGACCAGCCTTGTTCCCTGGGGCTGCTCCATACCTGGATCTTCCTCTTTATTATCCGTAACGATCACCTCTTCCGGATCCTCTGGCACGGATACCTCCGGGAGTCTCTCCGAAAGAACCTTCTTCGATCTGAACGCGGTGAGCTCTTCGTGTCCCTCTTCCTCATTGTAATCTGTGATGGGGGTGTTGATCCCGGTCTCACCCCTTATAAGCTCATGTGTCCTTGTTTGCCCGATCCTCATGGTGCGGTCCCTGATCTTCTCGAGCTCGAACTTCAGAGAGAAGAAAAGGTCCATCTCATCATGGACCATGCTGTCGGTAGACTGTGATATGTTCCTGGAGGAGTTCATCGCCATAAGGACTATCTTCCGTTCACGGGTATTGTATATGTTGGTAAGGATCTCCTTTCCCCTCCGATACTCCTCCGTTGACCTGTAGTAATCCTCGCTTACGACCTGCTCGGATGAAGATCTCGCATTCTCTATTTTTGCCAGTGTGGTCCTCAGATATGTCGTTGCCCTCTCGTAGAACTCATCCGGGAGCCTGGTAAGACTGATGGAGCCCCTTTCTGCAGCGTGGACCTCTCCAATTTCCTGGATAACAGCCTTTGCGGATGTGTCCTTGCCCGCGATCTTCATTCGAAACGCTATTTTGTTCTTATTTAAAATAGGTGTCGATTACAAGGACCTTGAAAAAATTTGAACTTGTTATTTCATCTGATCTTCCAACCATCTTTTATATCACCATAAACAATTCACCTTCCATGAAGAATCTCTGGCCCGCGATGATCACTGCAGCACTTTTCATTCTGGTCCTCATGCCGAAGACCACGAGCGCAGCATCGGCCGGCATGTCCCTTGAGGATGATGAGTTCTACATATCGGTGGACCCCTCCGACGAAGAGAACAAAGGATATCTTGAGATACACGGCACGGTCGAAGGATCCATCCCAAATCTACGGGAACGGGTCACCGTCCAGCTTGATGTCACTATATATGAACACAGAGAAGGAGAGCCAACAGGAAACAAATGGGCATGCGGCGTCTCCTTCGACGGCAGCTCGGTCGATTCCGATACCACAGTACTCACATGGAACGACGACAGTGCGGATTTCACGATAACCATAAGTTCCGAACTCTACGACCCGCAGGACGAGGAGGTCATTGCGGTCCCGGAGGGTATCGGTCCTAACGTTACAGGGGCGCTCGAGATCACGGCATCATATTCCGGAGATGCTTCCGGATCGGATACTGAAACGGCGACCATCGAACCAGAATACTATCACCTGGTCAGGATCTCCACGAACACGGACCCACTGGAGATAATTGCCAACAAGTTCATCACCTACACCTTCAGGGTGATCAATGAAGGGAACGAGATAGAGAGCATTGCACTGGAGCTTCCAACTTTCGAGGAACTGAAGACCGAGGGATGGACCGGAACGATATCGCAGACCCACGGCGACTTCATGGAACCGGGAAGCGAGTTCAAGGCGGTGATGACCCTGCAGGCTCCAAAGATGATCTCAAGGAACGAAAACCTTGATTTCAGGGTCAGGGCCTATACGGATTTCTTCGACCCTGATACAGGGGAGCCCGTATCGGAATATGAAATAATCATCGAGTTCCAGCTCAAGGAATCCGGGGCGGAAGAACCCATCACAGATGACGACATTGTAGATGATGATGGTGAGGCGGATGATTCTCCGGTGGTCATGATCGTTGTGGTGATCATTGTGGTCGTTGTCGTTGGGCTAGTCCTGATACTCTTCTTCATCAAGGGCGGAGGCGGTGATGAGGGTGATGAAGAGGAGCCGGATATGCACTCATCGTTGGTCAGGATCTGAACCGGGAAGGAGAGCAAGCCTCCTTGCTACAAGGAAATAGGCAAGATACGTCGGAACGGTATGCTCCCCCGGTT
>JAYEPK010000189.1:0-1009 GCA_034723935.1 Thermoplasmatota archaeon | reverse complement strand
ACGGAAACCCTGCGAGGCTGCATGGGTTTCCGTACACCAGACCAGATG
The DNA here is from genome assembly GCA_034723935.1 of Thermoplasmatota archaeon. Classification (GTDB taxonomy): domain Archaea; phylum Thermoplasmatota; class Penumbrarchaeia; order Penumbrarchaeales; family Penumbrarchaeaceae; genus JAYEPK01. Next base: position 961 of record JAYEPK010000189.1, on the reverse strand, counting down.
GCAGAACATCCTTTGTGACGGTCGAGCCGGCACCGACCATCGCATACGCCCCTATCGTAATCCCACACAGTATGGTTGAGTTAGCACCAATACTCGCCCCCTTCTTAACCGAGGTTGGAACGATCTTACCATCATCCCAGATGAACGCTCTTGGATACAGGTCGTTTGTAAAAGTAACTGATGGTCCGATAAAAACATCATCCTCTATCACAACGCCCCTGTAAATAGAGACAAAGTTCTGGATCTTTGTGTTACTACCAATTCGTACACCGGTATCGATGTACACCCCCTTGCCAACGTTGCAATCCGTTCCGATCACAGCACCCTCTCGGATGTGCGCAAAGTGCCATATCTGCGTTCCGTCCCCGATAGCGTCGCTCTCTACAACTGCTGTAGGATGCTTAAAGTATGCCATTCAACCGCTGTATCTCCTCGCATATTCTAAGATTGTTCAGTGCCTGTGCCGGCGTTATTGGAAATTCCCTTCCACCCTTCACGCAGTCCACAAAGGTCTTTAACTCCTCCTTGAGTGGCTCCACCTTGTTGACCAGAACCTTCTCGATGATATTTTCCTGTACGTACCTCTCATCCTTGACCTGATATTTCCCTGGCTTTCGGTACACATAGATATCCTGGTTCATAAAATCCCCTTCAATGGACATATCCTCCTCTTCGATGTATATCGTCCGGATCTTCTTTGACGCTTTTCGACTTGCAGACAGGAAGACTATCGAAGAATTGAATTTAATCAATGCCGTGCACAGATCAATGTTTCCGGCACTATAAAGATCATAATCCTCATCAAAGAGCACATTGAAGACGATATCGATATCATGCACCATCAAATCCTCAACGATGGTGCTATCTGTTATTCTTGATGAGGTAGGGTTATGTCTCTTCATCTCAACATAGAGTGGATTTTTAACCATTCCCCGGATCTCCTCCACTATCGGGTTGAACC
>JAYEPK010000188.1:0-17991 GCA_034723935.1 Thermoplasmatota archaeon | reverse complement strand
AGACCATTATTCCGTGAATTCCATATTGTGATAAGCTTCTTTTCAGGTCATAGTTAAAGAATTTTAATATTTTCATTGATCCAACTCATTGAAAATCGAATTAAATTCCTAGCACATATTTACAATAATGCACAAAGTTAAAATAATGTAAAGTGAATGTTATGGACAATGACACTGACAAAACGGATCCCTGTTTCAGAAATGATATGGAGGCAACTGAGCAATGCCAAGGAAGCCGGTTGCACATATGATGATCTCCTCAAGGAAATGCTCCAGCTCTACAACAGGAAGAAATTGATGGAGAAGATGGAAAAGGTGGAAGCAATGGAAGCAGAGGATCTGGTCGATATCGATGACCTATAAGGTCCTTATCATAGACGAGATCCAGGAAATGTTACACTACCTGGATGAGAAAAGCTCGTCGATCATAATCAAAAACATCAAGAAATTGAAGGACGATCCTTATCCTGGTAGAGGTTCAGGGGACAAGGAGAAGCTTCCTGTAAAAGGTAAGATGAGATATCGAATGCATATCGGCAGAACCTGGACGATATTCTATTCGATCCTCGAAGAGGAGAAGCAGGTCCGTGTCTCCGAACTGCTTCCGATCGATGAGGCCCATAAGAGATGTTCTTGAAACTGTTCAACATGAGAGGGCCTTCAGTGGTTTGGTAAAAAGAATGAAACTTCCGATCGGTCTTGTCACCATCCTTGAATTGCATGAAGAGGTTTTCGGGGGAGTACTTCCGGAAGCCGGGATGTGGAGGAACATCAATGTAAGGATCGAAGGTGCAAATTTCTCGCCTCCAAGAATGGAGAAGGTCATCCCGATGATGGAGGAGCTGATCGAACAGTACAGGATCATGGATACAAGGGGGGATGATGTTTTCCAGGTGGCTTCATGGTTCCATTGCAACTTCGAGAAAATACATCCTTTCCGGGATGGAAATGGGAGAGTAGGAAGATTGTTATTGAACCTTCATCTACTGAAACATAACTGGCCTCCAATACATATACTGCCCAATGATCGGAATGATTATCTGAATGCCTTGACAAGTGCTGGAAACGGCGATCTCGATCCAATGATACAACTGTTCCAGCGTTTGATGGGGGCCAGCATCCTGGACCTTCTGGATAGGGCTGGTACAGCTGATGATGAGCTGTTGGACCTAAAAAAAGCCTCCTCTCTGGTACCATATCATCCCGATTACCTTGGTTTGAGATGCAAGCAGGGTGAACTTCCCGGTGTTCTATCAGAACATCGCTGGATGACAAGTGAGAGAGCATTGAAGATCTATATGGCTCTGAAGGGAAGAAAATGAAGATCCTCTATATATAGGTAAATGATCTTTGATTTTATGGATATTTTTATTTTAAAATAGAATGGAAATATAAAAATCCTTATAATATCCCCGGACCAATAACCCCCCATGGAACCAAAGCACAGATGGGGTCTGTTCGTTGCACTTGGCATTCTGGTCTTCACGGTTGGAAGCTTCCTTGCATTCATTCCCATCATCGGGCTCCCCATGATGGGAGCAGGGGCCTTGATGTTCCTCATAGGCGTCATCGTGATCATGATCCTTGTGTTCAAAGAAAGGGGCAGGGATTTCAAACAGATGAATGAAAACATTTCAAAGGAGGAGCTGAGACCATGAAGAAGAAAATACCAATATCGAACCTGGACTATGTTCCAGGAATGGAGATCAAAGAGAGCCTGGGGCTTGTCAGAGCCAATGTGGTCCGTGCAAAACATGTGGGCAAGGATATCGTTGCGGGGCTGAAGAACATCGTCGGTGGTGAGGTCCATGAGTACACGGAGATGCTCTCCGAATCCAGGGAGATCGCACTTGACAGGATGAGAAAGAAGGCAGAAGAGCTTGATGCTGATGCGGTCATCAATGTCAGGTTCATGACCTCCGCGATCGCGGGAGGCTCTGCAGAGATAATGGCCTACGGCACGGCCGTAAAGTTGAAGAATAAATAAGAACTCATCCCACAACTCTCTCTCTGATCACATTTGCGATGTTAATTTTTCCAATATACCTCAGGGTGAATAGGGACACGAACATCACTGCAGCTATTATCATGGCTGATCCGCCGAAGAAGGCCGGCCAGCTGAATAGCACATCCATGTTGAACATTTCATATTCCTCCTGGTTCAGCAGGAGATATGCCATCCCGTAACCCCCGATCACTCCCAATCCGATCCCGAAGGAAGTGACGAAAACAGCTTCCTGATAGATCAGCTTGGCCACCTTGCCAAGTGTGGTCCCGAGCGTTTTCATGGTCGCATAGTCCCTCTCCTGCTCTCTGGCAGAGATCTTGAACATAATGTAGACAATGGCTCCGGCCAGGATTGTGGATATCACGGCCATGACCATGACGGTCCAGATGAGGATATCCATGTACTGCTCCATTATGTTCTCATTCTCGGAGGAGTGAGTTACTGATGAGATCCCATTCCTGGTTATCAGGTCATTTTCAAACTCCCTGATCTCGATGTTATCCCGAGTTAGAATATGGGCAACGTTCACCATGCCCCTAAGTCCGGTAACGTTCTGGAGCGAGGGAAGTGTCATGAACGCATAGCTCCCAAGGTGGTTGGTATGTATACCTCCGACCTCAACCTCGATGATCTCAATGCTGAAATTCCTCATGTCGTCCATCACCAGGATCTCGACCGGTACCATCTCGCCGACGAATATCCCCAACTTCCGGGAAAGATAATCCGAGATGATGACCTTTCCTTCGGATATTCCTCCGTCCTTTAATTCCAGGGTGTAGATCGATCCCAGCTCTTGTGAAGAATACAGAAGGATACCGACCTCATCATCCTCGGGTCCGAACTGTGATGGGAGCATGATCCCCGGGACCACCTGATCTATCTCCGGATGTTCTCCATCCCAGCCCTCTGTAATTGTGAAAGGTTGGAACCCTTCCATCTTAATCTCATAGTCCCACTCCAGTTCGCTTGTCGTCTTGTCCAGTGCAACTAGGGCAGACTGAAGCACCATCATGAATCCCAGGAAAAGGGCAAGGGAAAGGCCCACACCGACCATCGTGGAAAGGCTTCTGAACGGCTTTCTAAGCTGGTTCCTCAGTGTGAGCTTCAACGACACCGGCAGGAACCCGACCTTGCCGAGAATACCTCCAAGCCTCCCCACTTGTTTCTTGGTTGTCCCCTCCCTTCCCTGAATGATATCGATGGGTTTGACCCTGACAGCTAATGCGGCTGGTATAAGAGTACAAGCCAGGCAAAGGACTATGGATATCAAAGCTCCGTAAACGTAATAGATGTAGGAGATATTGTAATCGTCGACCGGAAAATCAAACATTCTCTTACCCAGCCGAAGGAATGCCCAATTGAATGGAATGGACAGTAGAAATCCCATCAATGTCCCAAGGAGCGCGATCACGATCCCTATGATGGTGTAGAAGACCATAATCGCCCTATTAGGGAGTCCCAGAGCTTTGAAGATGCCTATCTCCGGTCTGTGGGCCCTGACCATTCTGCGGAGAGCCATGACCAGACCGAAAGCGGCCACAATGAATATCACAGTAGGGAATATGGACATGGAATCCTTGTCGTTCTCGTAATCGGATATGAGGAAATATCTTGCGGGGTTCTCATCCTTCTCAGTGAACTTGACGGCTACTCCTTCCGCTTCGAAGGCAGTTTGGATCCTGGCCTCAATATTCTTAAGTTCCGTTCTGTTCAGATCATGGGAGAACGTCATGACAATATCGTTCACCAGGTTTTCATTACCCTCACCATTGGAGTATAGCCCCATAGCAGTGTCGATCGGGAGCAATACCACACCAAAGGACCTTTCACTGGGAGCAAGGTCATTCTCCCTCAACACGAAAAAATACTCGGGAACAGCTACCTGTTCAATTATCTTCAGGTCTAAGCTGTTGTTGCCTCTGTTGACATTGATGGACTCTCCCGGCTCAAGTCCGTAGACCTTGGAGAACTTCCTCTCGATATAGCACTCGGAGCCATCTCCCTCCGAATATGCATCTGGGTCGTCCAGATAGAACAGGGGAGTGTTGACCTTCAGTGCTTCTCCAGGTGTTTCACCCGCGGGTACGAACTGGCCCATTACTTGGCCCTTTGTGATCTTCGGTTCACCATTATGCTCATGTTTCAAGAAGACCTCATAGACCAGTCTCATTTCCCAATTCTCCACGACCGGTGATACACCGTTCTCTTCAAAGATATCATGAACGATCTGTGGATCAAGGGTATCATTGAAGATGGTGACCTGCAGGTCCATGAAATTAGACTCGGAATATATCTGGTCGAGCCCATCCTTGCGGTACCTTGCAAAATCATTGAATGATGAATATGCCGCCACGCCTAGGCCGATCATGATCGTGAGCATGAGGTACTGGGCCTTATGGGCCCATATCTCTCTCATTCCTTTCTTAAGGAAGGTCTTTTTCATGTGGCATCACCATTCCAGTTCCCTGATGTCCATGGGTCTTGGGTTCCTTTTTTCCTCTACCACGCTTCCATCACGGAGATATGCCACATGGTGGGCGATCTTCGCAAGCTCCTTGTTGTGTGTAACCAGAAGAACTCCCCTCCCGTTGTTTGCAAAGGAGGAGAGCAAGGCAAGGATCATCTTGCCTGTAGTGTAGTCCAGCTCTCCGGTCGGTTCATCGGCAAGGAGGATCTTCGGGTCTTTGGAAAGTGCCCTGGCTATGGAGACCCTCTGCTGCTCCCCTCCTGAAAGCTGGAATGGATAATGGTCCTCCCTTCCCTTGAGGCCCACTTGGGCCAGGAGGCTGTCAGTTCTCTTCCTCACTTCCCTGGAAGGTCTGTTCATGACATATTCCAGAACGAACTCGATGTTCTCCCTGGCCGTGAGGTTCGGTATCAGATTGAAGAACTGGAAAACGAAACCGATCTTCGATTGTCTGTATCTGGTCAGGGCCTTCTGTGAAAGGTTCTGTATCTCCTCTCCTTCGATCAGCAGTTTCCCGCCTGATGGGCTATCGATGCCTCCTATCTGATTGAGGAGGGTCGTCTTTCCACAGCCGCTTGGCCCCAGGATCACCGTTATCTGGTTTGGGAACACCTTTAATGTCACATCCTTGAGAGCATGGACGATGACCTCGCCCATTTGATAGGATTTCGACATGTTCTTGGCTTCTATCAGCGGTTTGCCATTTGTCATCATCCTATTTTCCTCCTTCAATTTTCTCCATGTATTCTGTCATTAGACCTTCTCGTACACCGAGCATCCTCTCGTAGATGTCAAAGGCCGCCAAAAGCTTTCTTGGACCGATCTTTTCTCTATTTGCATGGTCATGATGCCCCTCGGAAAGACCCTCTGCGGCACCCACCATTGCAAGGGCCGTGTCTCTCGGATATTTCACATTGAAGATGCCCTCTTTCATACCTTGTTCGATCAATTTGAAATAACAGTCAACCAGGGGGGGTGTTACTCTTTTTTCTATCTTGAGGTGAATGTGAGCGTTCTTCTCTTCATGGATATAATCCGTCAATCTCTCTTTCCCGACCGCCAGTGTTCTGAAGTAGCTGGAAACCCTGAACATCTTTATCAGGGCGTCTCCCCCTTCCTCTTCTGTCAGCTTCTTTATGGTTGAGGTTACCTCGTCGATCAGTTTATCGACAAGGGTGTCCAGCAGTTCATTTTTGGTTCTGAAATAATAATAGAATGTACCTTTTGCGATTCCGATCTCCTTTATTATAAGCTCAACAGGTGTCTCCTCGTACCCATGTTCAAGGAACAATCGTTCAGCTGTCTCAAGGATCTCCGCTTTTCTCTCATCATGCTCCTTAACGACCCGTGCCATTGTATCACCATAGACCGACCGTCGGTCACTGACCGACCGTCAGTCAACATCAGACAACCCTAATATTTAATGATTTTGCGGGTATTCCCGGTATGCATTATCAATTATGTGTTCTTGACCTTGAAACCAGCATCAGAAGCGATGGGAGAACAAACAGCGCTGCAACGAACGCCATGATTATCATGAGAGCTGTGAGTATTCCAAAGGAGGAGAACATAGGCATGGGAGCGAAACCTATGATCGCGAACCCGACCATGGTGGATACGGCAGATCCCAGAAGAGCCACTCCAGAATGTTTGGCAGCATGCTTCAGCGCTTCTTCTCTGTTCCCGATCCTTTCAAGTTCCTCCCTGAACCTTGCGGTCATATGCACCGAATAATCGATGCCAACCCCGATCGAAATTGCAGCAATGGTCGCTGTGACGGCGTTCAAGTGAAAGCCTGCAAGGAACATGAAGGCATAAAGACATGCTACTACCAGAAGTTCAGGTACCACCGTCACGATGGCATATTTGAACGACCTGAGTATCACGACAAGAGCAATGAAACATAGAACGATAGCAACGATGATCGAGAAGCTGAGGGAATCGGTTATCGCTGTCAGCGTCCTTTCTCTCTCGATGGCCGACCCCGTCAATCCTGTCCTGGATATCCCATCGACCTCCAGGGACTTCATATCTTCCCTGAACTCCTGTTCAGCTTCCTTCACCGTGGCCAGCTCTCTAGTATCTGGAATTCCCATCATAACGATGGTTGCGTAACGGTCCTCATTGTCCGGGTCGATCCATAGGACTTCCTTCATCTGTGCCGGATCATAAATGTAAGTCGTTGCGTTGTTCGGAAGTCCGAACTCGTACATGAAATGTAGAATGGTCCTCAATTGCTCAGGGGTATCGGGCACGCGGTTCCCATCCTCGTCAGTTATGTTCAATCCAGGATTTGTCACCTCAATGACGCCTATGGTGTAATTGTTGGAGAACATCCTGTCGAAACGGTTGAGCATGTCACGATAGATCAAGACCTCGTTGGTATAGGTGTCCTTGGCAATATTCTCGTTATCGTTGAAGTTATCTTCCATCTCTATTATCGCTTCCCACACTTCAGGGTCTGTTAGATCCCCTTCGATGTAGAAGGTGACCTTTTCGCCTCCCTTATCTCCAATATGTTCTTCCAACTTGTCCAGGGAAACAACGAAATCCGATGATGGGTCGAAGTACTCCTTGACATCCAGTTTTGCCTCCAGTTGAGTGGCGAAGAACCCTGCGCCTATGGAGATCATCAGCACGATCGGAAGAACTATCAACCGTTTTTTAGCTACACCGAGAACGAGCTTTCCAAGGAAGGCAGACCCCTTCCCGTTTTTCTTCTCCCGGGCCTTCCCTTCCTTCTTCAAGTAGGAACAGGAATCCAGGAGCATCTTTGCCGATGGTAGGAAGAAACCCATTATCCAGAAAGCAGAAACTATTGCCAAAGAAGCTGCAACACCGAATCCAACGATCTCTTCGATCTCTGAGATCGCGTTGGACCCAAAGGCGACCACGGTGGTGATCATTGCAATGAAAAGGGCGCCCCCCACTCCCGCCGTGCTTAGTCCGATCGATCTTCTCGGCTCTCCGACCTTAGCTCTCTCCTCCTCGTACCTGTGGACCGCATGTATCATGTAGTCAACACCGAGAACGAGGATCGATACCGGAATCAGGATCTTGATGGTAAGCGATGAGTTCAGACCGACCAGGTTCGAAAGCCCCCACATCCAGATGATGATCATCAGGAGTCCGGCTGCGGTCAGCAGGAACACATTGAAAGACCTGAAGATCACCGCCACTATGATAAGTATCAGGACTATCGCGAAGAATATGAGGATCATGGAGAATTTGGCCTCATCATTTGCTTCCAATGTGACATCGATAGCAATTCCCCAGAGCTTGTAGCTGCTCTCATTCCCCCTCAGTGTATCCTGAAGGTCCCTGTTGTAATATTCCAGGACCTCGTAATCCTCGTATTCCCTGGAGATCTCAGGAAGGGTGCTGCGATATCCATCCTGGACCTTTTCACTGTCCGAGTTAGTATGGATGATAATTGCCGGAGAAAACCATATGGTAACATCCTGGCCGGATATGGTGCCGTTTTCATGGTAAGCTCCCTGGGAGAACCAATCCCTGAAACCTTCTCCTTCCGGGTTGGAAAGGATATGATGTATCGCCAGTTTGACCATGCTGTCGCTTGATCTCTCCAATCCGCCGAAAGGAAGCAGGAATTGGTCGACTGCATCGGCTATGGTGAAAATGCCGACCGTCCATCTGTTTGTCTCAACATCGTATCTCGATGTTAGGTTCCCCATTCCAAGATCGGAACCTCGAAGCTTCTCCTCGTTCTGATACAGTTCCAAGAGGACCTCCTGTGTCAATGCGTCCCCATCTCTCGATTCCAGTATGAATGGCGTGTGGATATCTGCAAGTGGCATCCTATCTTCGAGCGTCTCCTTCAGATCGAATACCTCATCTTCAGGATTGGAACTCGCCTGCCTGTCGGATCCCATAAACTGCCATGGGACTACGAGGAGTCCCGTGATCAGGAGGGTAATGATGACTATCATTCCCGCTCTCTTCTCCACTATATGTCCAATGTGGGCCCAGATATTCTTGGGGCCTCCGCTATTATCCGGATCATTTGACATTTAAATATCTCCATATATCATTGAGCTGATCCTGTGTTACACCAGGTTCATTCATGAGCGATCTGACCCTGGTCATGAAAATGATATCCCTTCCCGCCTCCATCAAGATCTTAATTATATTTTCAGTACTGTCATCGGGCATCAACCCCCGACTAGCAAGGGATGCCATCCCGTAGGAGAGATAGGACATCTTCTGAAAGATGTTACTCAGTTCATCATCTGTGAAACCCTTGAGGAGCTCCCCCTCCCTAAGTCTACTCAGGGTTTCAATGCTCAATCCAGCCTCATTGTTTTCCCTGGGGCCGCTCTGACAGCATTTCTTGAAAAGGATCGGTTCATCCCTTGCATAGCAAACGAATCCCACCCCCATGTTGAGGAATGGTATATCGGACCAGTTCCGCCTACTGTAATCTTCAATGAGCTGCAGGGCTTTTTCAGTTGCTGCGTTCATAAGCTCCTGAATGTTCTCGAAATGTGAATAGATCGGGCCAACCGATGATCCCAATTTATCTGCGACCCCTCTTGCGGTTATCCCTTCCGGTCCCTCGGACCTCATGATCTCGAAGGCTGCTGTTATTACCTGTTCCCTTGTGAACTGCATCTTTGGTGGCATGTTACACACCCATGATCTAACAAAAGTTAGATAACATGGATTATATAATGGATGTTATATTAAAAATTTGTTAATAGTCTGGAGATAAATGATCTGAAAATAAGGTCTTGTTCACAAGGATGAACTATACAACAATGATAATATTGAAGGGTTAGAATTGTCTTGCATATAAGAAAAGTTACCAGGCTGGAGCTTCCCATTGAAAGGGGGAGGAAGTGCTCTAACCTGGATGAGTTGATCTCTCCTGTCAGGGAGAGAAGGGGTTGAGATCTGCATTGGACAGTGTCACTCGATCTCGATCTCCTTGATCACTTTTTCCTCCGGATGCGACTTGGGGAGCTCGATATGAAGGACTCCGTCCTCCATCTTCGCGGACACGTTTTCCTCCTCGATATCATCCGGAAGCTTCACACATCTCGAGCTGGAGAATGAGTTCCTCTCCCTGAAAAGGTATTTGCCTTCTTCCTTCTCTTCCTTTTCATCCTCAGCTTTCACAGAGATAGAGAGCACACCATCATCGATGGATATTTTTGTTGATTCCTTCTTCACACCGGGCATTTCAACGGTGAGAAGTAGATTGTCTCCCCTGTCCTCCATATCCATCTGCATGTAATTGACCCTTCTGGATATCCTGGCCCTGGGAAATTCCAGGCCCGAGGGGTTCCATAACATCCGATCCATATCGTTACTCAGCGTATGGAACAGATCGTCGAGATCGGTCCACATTCCAAAGGGATCCATGGCTTTTCGATTGCCGTTCCTCAATACCATCCGATTTTCCAGTCCATTTATCATTTTTCATCACCTTTTTGAGTTGTAATCATTAACTATACAACTTTTAGTTCAGTAATGTATGATAGGTATAAATATTTTTCGACAATGGGTTCTGTTTCATAGTCGGGTGACGGATAGGACTGTTACATGGCGGGTGATGGAAACAAAAATCAACCCTCTTCTAATACAATGTATGCCTTGATCCAAATGTATAGTTTGTAATACTCTTGATTGGTCTTGATATCTTCCCAATTATTATGTTTCTCAGGTTCTGTTTCATTTTCGGGTGATGGAACAGAACCAACATCATCTGAAAATGTTTTATGATCTTGAAATTTCAAGACCTACTGTTATGAGGTGGATCCACAAGTTCTCTTCCATTCTCAATGATTATGCTGAAAAACATAGACCGGCAGTCGGGGATCTTTGGAACTCTGATGAAATGACCGTTAAGCTAAGGGAAACTGATGGCAAAAATGGAAATGAATGGATCTGGAACCTAATGGACAGCTATACTCGTTTTCTGCTTGCATTAACGATAACAAAACAGAGAGAAGTAAAAGATGCTTCTAAAGATCTGCAACAGGAAAAGAAACGATCAGGAAAGAAACCAAAGGCACTTATCACCGATGGACTTCAATCGTATATTGATGCAAATAAAAAAGGTATTCTATGAGAGAGGAAATAAAACAATCCATTTCAGAACTCCTTCAAGAAGAAAGTATTTCCTTAACCAGAATATCGAAAGAGTGAATGGAACATACTGTGAAAGGTTGAAGGTCATGAGAGGAATGCAGAGACAGGAAACTGCTCAAATTCTTATGGATGGTGAGAGGTTTTACTATAATCACATCAGACCCCATATGGGTCTTGATGGAAAGACACCGGCTCAAGTTGCTAAGTTACCTGTCCCTAATGGGACTTTATGGAACATATATATTAAAAAGGAATTAAACGATATTACTCATGTGTGAGATTCAGATATCAATGTTTATAAACACTCTCCGTCATACTACATTGATAAAAAATATATATGATTTGGTGATTAGCATGTTGTCCATAGTAACGTTTATGCACTTTGAACACTATGCTCTAACAAAGAGCAGGAATCTCACTGAATGGTATTGGAGGGTAAGATCATGAAGAAGGATACCAGAAAGGGTATTAAAAGGAATGATGGTGAATTCATTACTTGGGATGAACTCCTTTCAAATGACAATATAGATATATTAGTGACATCAGATCAGTTTAAGAAAATCATAAAGAAGATTGGAAATGAAGTGGATTCAGATGGATATGTTATTGATCCAAAGACTGGTGAACCAGTTCATTCCATAGATTCAGATGATCTTCAGCTTGACGAAATAGGAGCAATATTGCCCGGTTCAAAAATATTCATTAAAGAGAATATCGCAAGTTTTTCTCAATACTTATTTGATTACAAACACAAAAGTTGCCAGTCATGACAGGAATTGAAGAAGTGGGTGCAATTGCGGGGGCAATTGGTGCGTTGAAGAAACTTAAGGGGATGATTTGGAAGCCAAAGAAGTCAAAACCCCTTAAAGACCATAGTAAAAGGCAGACGAATGTCTTTTCAAAAGTTGACAACAGCACAACTATCGTTCTTAATGATCCTAAAAATAATCAAAAATTTGTTGCAGATATAGATGATATTCCTGAAGAAGCACTTGATGTTATCAAGAGAAGCTTCGATAGAAAGGATAAAACAGAAAAGTTGCCACATATAAGGATTATAAAAAGTGAATTTGAACATGAGATTAACGATTATCAAAAATATTTTAATCAAAATGATAAGATTCTTTCTAAGATTCTTCCATACCTTGAGTCTGATTTTGCATCGATATTAAAACTTTCATCATATGTAGATCATAAGTTCAAGAAGGGCGGTAAGAAAGATGCAATGAAAATCAAGGAAGACATTGGTAATCAATATGGGAGTTATGGAAGGAGGCTTTGTAACCTTTATCTCAAGGGATATATTACCCAAATGCTATCATCTTATCTTGATGTGATTTTCGAATCATCTTCAAATAAAAGGGAAATTGGCATTCATCTTAATTCTTTGATGAGGGAGTTGATTAAATTTTCAGAAAGTGTTTATTTCATTCATAATCAGTCAGAGGTAATTCCAACAGCAGATGAAGTAGTCCATGCAATGAGATGTGAAAAAAGGTATATCGCCATGCATAGTGCCGGCTCTAAAGCAATAGGAAAGGTTGAAGAAATAATCGCTGAAATTGGTATTGATACCTTCCAATCCTACGGATATGAAATCAATCATGAATCTTCAAGAAGCACATCTTCTGTTCCATTCTTTGATGTTTATATTGTTCCTAAATTGGAATAGTGGTTTTGTATTTTGTAAGGAATATCACCCGGGATGAAACAACCTAACCTTTATCAGTAGAATCACTAGATTTTGTAACAGAACCCGACAATGTCAAAATCATTTTACAATCCCCCGGTGATCCCCAAATTCAAATTACATCGAGATCGTGGCCCAGTATGATCTCTCCGTCATATTGATCGGAGATCTCCCTGAGAAGATCCTCTTCCGATGCCCCAAAGAGCATTGTGTGATGGAGGACGAGCTTTCCGGGTCTGACCTTAGACGCGATCTCACCAAGCTGTTTCGCGGATGTATGCGAACTCCGATGATAGGCTTTCCAGTGATCCGATCTTCTTCTGAATCCCTTTTCCGAATAAACTTCATGGAGCAGGATATCCGCTCCCCTGTAGTTCTCGATCATATCGGGTGTGGGGGAGCAGTCACCGGAGATGATAATAGTACGGTCCGGGGTTCGGAACCTGAAACCAAAAGCATGCTCCCATGCGCCGTGCAGGACCCTGAATGCATCTACCTTGACCCGTTCATCCTCGAAGACCAGGCCTTCTTTGATCTCATGAACATTGACCTCCACCCCGGATGGATCGGCTCTTTCGAGGCCTCTCCGCCTTACATTGATATCCTCTTCATAGGCTTTCAGAATATGTTTGCACATGTTTTTAGTTCCAGTAGGGCCCCAGATAGTTAGAGGCTCTTTCCTCTCAATGACCCAGGGGGTCAGGATGAGATCAGGAAGCCCTATTGTGTGGTCACTGTGAAGATGTGTAAGAAATAATTTATCCAGTCTATCTGCCCGAAGGCTCTCTATACCGTTCTGATATGCTCTTGATGCTCTCCGGACCACTCCCGGCCCTGCATCTATGATATATGCCGTATCATCGACCACAACGGCGGATGAAGGGCCGGAGCACGACGGGTCCGGGTTCGGATTTCCGGTCCCGAGCAGCACAAGGGAGGTTCTGCATTTCATATCTTCACCTGCTCCTTTCAACTCCAATTCTTTCACATAGTTCGTTCGCAACACATTTCGAACAGAATGGAGAGATCGGTTTGCAAACGTTCTGACCCCATGTCACAAGAAGCTCGTTGATCTCGATCCAGTGTTTTTCGGGAAGCTTTTCTCTGAGTGCCATTTCCGTTTCATACGGTGTTTTCGTTGAAACGTAACCAAACCTGTTGGAAATACGATGAACATGGGTGTCCACACATATTCCTGGTTTATCAAAGCCCATTGTCATGACCAGATTGGCAGTCTTCCTGCCGACTCCCTTCATCAAAAGGAGTTCGTCGAGATCATCGGGTACCCTGCCCCCATGTTGATCGATCAACGTTCTCGACACATCATGAAGAACCATAGCTTTCCTCTTGTAGAATCCAACAGGGTAGATCAGCTTCTCTAGCATACCGGTATCCAGTCCCAACATCTGCCGGGGTGTGTCGGCTTCCTTGAAGAGCCTTTCCTGGGCTTTTGCGGTAACCTCGTCCTTGGTCCTGAGAGACAATAAACAGCTGATAAGGACCTTGTAAGGGTCCTTCTTCTCCTTGACCAGTTCCGTGACCACCGGCGTTCTGTATCCGGGATATTCCTCTTTGATCCTTTTCAGGACCTTGGAAAGTGTATCATTGTCCATGATCTTGAGCTGTGATTTATCGATATTGCTCACTTCTCTCTAGGGTAAGGCCAGGCCATTACCCCGCCTTCCATGACCTTGACATTTGTGTATCCAAGCGACTGGATGTACCTTGCTCCTTCATAGCCCCTGAGAGATATCTTGCAGTAGGTTATGATCTCCGCATCCTTGTTCTCCGGGAGCTCGTCCTTCCTCTTTCTCAGTGCCCCCATGGGTATGAGCCTTTCACCTATACCGAGCCTCATGGCCTCGTATTCGTCCGGTCCTCTTGTATCTATTATGAAGGGTTTCTCTCCGGCATCCAACTTCTTCTTGACATCCATCGTGGAAATGCCGGTGAAGAGGCCGCGCATCTTGTTCTGAAGGACCTGGGAGCAGGCAATAAAATTATCAATGGCAAGTGTGAAAGGGGGAGCATACGGAAGGTCAAGGTGTACTAATTCGTCCACCTTCATTCCCGCTTTAATTGCTATTGCAGCTTGTGCAACCTGCTTGCTCACGTCTCCCGGTCCAGCACACTGGAACCCCAGCAACCTGCCGCTTCCTTTCTCGGCGACCATCTTGTTCACAAGTAGAAGGCCGCCCATGAATCCGGGTTTGTCCGGACCCGCTGTTACAACGGTCTCAACATCAAAACCCTGATCCATTGCAACCCTCTCGGATATTCCTGTCGCTCCAGCCTGGTAATTGAATACCTTGCATACCCCTGTCATTATCGTTCCAGGGAATTTTGCCACATCTTCAGTGGCTACGTTCTCTCCTGCAACCCTGCCCTGGAGATTTGCAAGATCGCCGTAGGGTGCATGTACCTTTTTTCCGGTTACGAGGTTCTTGATCTCGATACAATCACCTGCTGCATAGATATCTTTATCATTGGTCCTCATGAATTCATCGACCACAATACCTCTGGCTGTTCCAATTTCGATACCGGCATCTGATGCAAGGGAGGTATTCGGGACCACACCCACTGCTATCACCGCGATCTCGCAGGGGAGCTCTGTCCCGTTGGAGAGCTTTACCCCTGTGAGTTTACCGTTCTCTCCAAGGAACTCTGCAACAGCATTTTCCGTGATCACATGGGCAGCCCATGCTTTGACATTGTTCTCCAGAAGTTTTGCAATCTGCCAGTCCAGGAACATCAGTATTTGAGGCATCATCTCTACGACGGTTATCTCGATGCCAGCCAAGTTAAGGGCCTCGCAGGTCTCGATCCCGATCAGACCTCCTCCGACCACGACCGCTTTTTTTATCTTCCCTTCTTCACGGACCTTCCTCAGGTAATCCGCATCCTTCATGGACTGAAGTGTTGTTATGCCCTCCAGATCGATACCGGGTATCGGGGGTATTCTGGGTGTCGAACCTGTCGTGATAATAAGCTTGTCGTAGGGTTGATCGAACTCCTCTCCGGAACTCAGATCCTTGCATCTTACGATCTTCTCGTCCCTGTTGATGGAGAGAGCTTCGGTCTCTGTTCTGGCATGGATGTCCTTGGCAGCCAGAAAGAACTTCGGGTCCCTCACGACCCCTGTAGGCGTACAGAGGAGCTTGTTCCTATCATCGATAATACCACCCACATAATATGGGTATCCGCATGAAGCCATAGAAAGATCCGGATCCTTCTGTATTATCGTGATCTCCGCTTCTTGATCGAACCTTCTGGCCCTTGCAGCTGCCTTGGGTCCGGCTGCTGATCCCCCAATAATCACTATTTTTTTTCTGTTCATTGATCTCCCTTCAGTTATCATGGTCTGGGGTTACGGATAGCATAATGATATAGAAAGATTGCCTCACTATTCTACTCATGCAAGTGTAGTCAGTCGTTTTGTAACATCTACGCTGTGCTTCTCGATGGAATGTAACAAATGCATACGGAACTACTTCAAGCAGTTTCCATCTCTTCAAGTTCTTCGATTTCTTCCACTTCGTCCAGGTTCTCCGGATCCTCGGGAGGTTGTGACAGCGGGACATTATCATCTTCGCTTTCACCCCACACTGGAGGTTGCTCTTCTTCCTTCCTGGCAATGTTATCCGGCTCTGTTGCTTTCTCCCCTTGATCCGTTCCCCCGGTAACCGGGGGTTTCTGCATCGGGATATTTCCCTCCGGCCCCTGCATTTCAGGAGCCGGTGGTGTCTGCATCGGGGCCGGAGCGGCCTTCATCTCGGGTCCGACGGAGTGATCCAGCTGCTGGCCGGTGAATACATTTTTCGCCTCTTTTTCAAGGACCTTTTTATGCTCATGTTCCCATTCATGGGAGCCTTGATAATTCTTGGTCCTCAGGTTCTGGCGCATCTCATCTTCTTTTTCCCTGTACTCTATCGATCTTCCATCTGCCCTGAGGATCTTCTTCTTGTCCTTGACCTTCTTCTTGATATCGGTTGGTCTGATATAACCCTCATCCTGCTTATCTTGCAGTGGAACATGTTCCTGCTGCCGGACCGGAGGCAGGTTTGCGGTGAGTGGAGCTCCAGGGATCGCCATGGGAACGCCAGCAGGGGCAAGGGAAGGGGGCCGTTTTGGTCCCAGAAGGTTCTCGGCCCTCATCTGCCTTATCCTCTTCTCCTCTTCCTCTGCCGCCTTGAGCTTTTCCTCCTTTCTTTCCTTCCTTTTTCTCAGATATCCCGGCAGGATAATTATCATGAGAACGATAGCAAGTGGTATAAAAGCACTGATAGCTCCGTACAGCAGAGCCGTCCCTGTTCTTGAGGGCACATCCACTTCCACAACAGCCGGATCGCTTGCACCTGCTGAAGTGTAGGATCTTATGGAATAGACATTGGATCCGGACACAACTCCCTCATCAACGAATGTGTTTGAATCCGGACCAAGATCTGCGATTATCTCGGGTTCCGATGACCCTCCTGTCCTCATGATGAGGTATCCGATGATCTCGGATCCTCCTGTTGAATAGGGAGGGGACCAGGTGAGTCTCACCGAATCGGTAGATACAGAGGCCTTTAGATCCACGGGAGCCATTGGGTCTCCCATCGGCAATGCATCAACATACACACCATCTTTGCCGATCCCCTGTGCATTCTTTGCCTCTACCATGTAGTAGTATATCTTCCCGTTCTCCACATCTTCATCGATGAATTCCGTTGTCATTATCTTCTCGGCAAGAGGTTCTCCCGAACCTGGAGTGCGTCCCCTCAGAATATTGTAATGGACGATCTTTGAACCACCGTCGGACCCCGGTTCGGTCCATTTCATCTTGACATATCCATCTCCGGTCTCTTCTATCCAGATGTCATCAACAATACCTGGTATACCCTTCGGTCTTGTTATTTTCACATCGGTCAATGTTCCCTCTCCGATCTTGTTCACACAGGATACCACAAACGAGTAGTTCACTCCGTTCATGAGCCCCTCGACCTTCAGAGAATCTGTTGATACATCTACCTCTTCATAGAGGTCCATTTCTCCAGCCTCCATTCCCATGTATATTCTGAAATTGGTTGCAGGAGGCTGGATACCAGATCTGAGATCCCATGAGAGGGTGACCTTCCCGGAACCGGGGGCCGCTTCTAAACCAACTGGAGCCATCGGAACTTCTCCGACCACAAGGTTCTCTATCTCGGAAGGATTGCCGGATGTGATGAGGTTCTCGGCCTTGACCATTAGGCTGTAGCTCTTACCCGGGATCAGGTTCGTGAAGGTATAACTCCTTCCGGAGACTTCGATCTCCTCCCATCCAATTTCGCCCTCCCTTCGGTATTGAAGTAGATATCCGATGATCTCGGATCCGCCGTCCCATTCCGGTTCCGACCAGTTGAGCCGTACCTCGTTCTTTCTAACGTAAGTATCGGTAAAGGACGGAGCGGACGGTAGACCGAATGCCGTTGTGAAGACGATGTTGGACCCACTTCCTTCACCCATGGTATTGGTAAGTGTGATCATGTAATAGTATGTGTTTCCGCCACTCATTTGATCATCTTCGAAACGTGTTTCACCTACAGGCACACTGGCGTAGGGACGGACCGAGTCAGGGGAACCTCCCCTCCATATCTTTGCATCCACCCCTACCTTGCCTCCCATGTTCGAAGGTACCTCCCAGGTCAGTATTATCCTCTCAAGACCCGGATGGGCCTTGAGGTTCAGGGC
>JAYEPK010000187.1:0-4855 GCA_034723935.1 Thermoplasmatota archaeon | reverse complement strand
TGTTCAGGCCGAAACCGGACACCATCTCACCAGAGAGGATTATCATTACCATACCGAAAATGGCAAGAACCACCCCTCCAAAACGCAGGTAGACCTCCTTCCAGTCCATTGATCCTACCATGGCCTCGATATAGATAAACGTGTCGAAACATTTATCCGTTAAGTCAAGATTTGGTCATCACACGAGATCCAATTGAAATGATGTCCGAAAGGGAGAATGATCCATGATAGAACAGGTAAGGACCGCTTACAGGTACTTTCTGATAATGGGCATAGGCGTAGTCCTGTTCCTGTTTTCCATCATGGTGCCGATCCTTTCATCCGATGCGGATTTCTCCATATACAACACTTCATGGAACGGATGCTCTGACCTTGGAAGGGATGTTTACAGGACTGGTTCTTTCCTGCCCACGATCGATATCTCCAGCTCATCGGAGGAAAGGGTGGTCCACAACTCGTTCAACGAACTTGAGGTCACATCCTCTCCAGGTGATACCACGATCATCATCATAGGGCCTGATATGGAATTTACAGCCGATGAAGGCAGATATGTCAATGATTTCCTCGGGAAAGGAGGGAGACTTCTTCTTGCCGACGATGTGGGAACCGGAAATTCTCTACTTGGATATCTGAACACATCCTCCAGAATAAGCAATGATATCATGATGGACCTGTCATACATGAAAAAAGGTGAGTTTGCCGTAACCTTGGACATGGCCCCTCACCCCATTACCGAGAACCTCACTCATCTGCTCATGAACTATCCCTCGACCATAATACCAGGTATATCGGCAGTTTCCATTATCAATTCATCCGGAACATCATGGCTTGATACGATACGGAACGAAAGGATTGACCCTGAAGAAACAGAAGGCCCCTTCCCGATACTGACGATCGAGGATTACGGAAATGGAGAGCTCCTGCTCCTCTCCGAACCGAGCCTTCTGATCAACCAGATGAAGGACCAGATGGATAACGGCCCCTTCGCCTCCGATCTTATCAATTACATCTCAGAGGGCAGAAAAACAATCGTCATCGATGAATCACACAGGGACCTTGCAAATCCTGTTCAGCTGGCAAACATTTTTATCACCGATACTTCTCCCGGAGAGAAGGTGGGGATAATGACAGCGGTCATTGCGATCTTCATCATCGTCAGCTCTCCACTTCCAAAAAGGACCCTGTCCCTCATCCAGAAGGGAACGAGCAGGATCCTCTCAGAAAAAATTGAAAAGAAAGAGAAAATTGACCCCATCAAGGAGGTCATGAATAGGCATCCTGATTGGGACAGAAGGACACTTGAAAAAATAGTTACAGGGATCGGGGCGGGAACATGACAGAATCGCAAAAAATATTCGGCATGGTAATGAAAGAGACATCCGGCATCATCATCGGTTATGAAGAGATAATCGAAGATTTCCTGATCTGCCTGTCAGCCGGTGGGCACATCCTTCTCGAAGGTGTACCGGGGATCTCGAAGACGACCCTTGCGAAGACCATGTCAGAGATCGTCGGTATGAAGTTCAAGAGGATACAGTTCACGCAGGACCTTCTTCCGGCGGACATCACCGGCCATTATTTCTTCAACCAGAAGGAGCAGGATTTCCTTTTCAGGGAAGGACCGATCTTTGCCAACGTTGTCCTTGCTGATGAGATAAACAGGGCCCCCTCGAAGACCCAATCTGCTCTTCTCGAGGCCATGGAGGAGAATCAGGTAACCGTTGAAGGGACAACGTTCAAGCTGGAAGAACCTTTCATGGTGATCGCAACCATCAACCCGGTCGAGCACGAGGGTGTCTACTCACTTCCCGAAGCACAGCTTGATCGGTTCATGATGAAGAGCAAGATGGAATATCTCACCCCAGAAAGGGAATTGAACCTGCTGAGGCTGAAGAACAGGGGTTGGAAGGATCAGACATTCAATGTAATAAAAGGCAATATTTTCGCGATGATGAGAAAAGAGATAAAGGCCTGCAGGGCCGATGATACGATCTTGACCTACGTCAGGGACCTCGTACTGGAAACAAGAAATGACAGCAATGTAGTCCTTGGAGCAAGTCCCAGGGCTGCAGAACAGCTCGTTTACGCATCCAAAGGATCCGCGATCCTGTCCGGAAGGACCTATACCATACCGGATGACGTGAAGAAGGTCTTCCGAAAGATGATCCCTCACAGGCTCGGTATGTCCCTGGATAGTGAACTGGAGGGGAAGACCGCGGAAAATGTTGTAGAGGATATCCTTGCAAAGGTACCAGTGGTCTCCGCAAGGCCAGTTGCTCGACCGGTTCAAAGAACTGTTTCAGGATAAGAAGGGAGCCAAATGACCACATCACCATTCCTTGCTTATGATATTCGCGGGAAGGTAGGCACACAGCTTACCGAAGAGATGGCCTACCAGATAGGATTGGCCTACTGCAAGATGGTCAAACCGAAGAGCGTTGTCATCGGCAGAGATATCAGGTCATCCTCGGAAACGTTGGCAGAACACCTGTCCAACGGTCTCTGTGATGGAGGGGCCAACGTGCTTGACATCGGTCTTTGCGGTACGGAGGTGGTTTATTTCGCCACCCCGCATCTCGAGGCAGATGGGGGGATCATGATCACCGCATCGCATAATCCAAAGGGATACAACGGGATGAAGCTCGTGAAGAAGGATTCGATCCCGATCTCGATGGACAACGGCCTCCATACTATCCGGGACATGGTGGAAAAGGGGAGCATCGAAAAGGGTAAGAGCTCCGGGAGGATGATCGAGACCGATATATGGGAGCCCTATACGGAAAAGGTCATCTCTTTCTTGACCAACCCCGGACCTCTAAGGGAGATGAGGGTCGTAACAGACCCGGGGCACGGATGCGCCGGACCGGCGCTGGACAGGATCGCAGAGAAGCTGGACCTCGACCTGGTCAGGATGCACCATGAGCCGGATGGAAACTTCCCTGCCGGGGTTCCCAACCCAATTCTTCCGGAGATGAGGGGGCCCGTTTCCAAAAAAGTAAAAGATAATGATGCGGATGTTGGCGTCGCCTGGGATGGGGATTTCGATAGATGCTTCCTCTTCGATGAGAACGGCTCCTTCACAGAGGGTTACTACATGGTCGGCCTGCTGGCGAGGACCATGTTGGCCAAGGAGAGCGGGGGAAAGGTCATCCACGACCCGAGGCTTGTCTGGAACACAGAAGAGATCGTGAAGGACATGGGCGGGATCCCGATAATGAACAAGACCGGACATGCTTTCATAAAGGACCGGATGAGAAGAGAGGATGCAGTATACGGTGGTGAGATGTCAGCCCACCACTACTTCAGGGACTTCCACTACTGCGATACGGGAATGATCCCATGGCTCCTGGTCCTCGAGCTCATGGCAAAGGAGAAGAAGCCTCTTTCAGAGCTCATCGGCGAGCGTATGAAGAGGTTCCCTATCTCGGGGGAGATCAACAGAAAGGTCGCTGACCAGGGATCTATCATTGATACCATAGAGAGAAAATACTCTCCCGGAGCTGTCTCTATCGATCATACGGATGGGGTCAGTATCGAACACAAGGAGTACAGGCTGAACCTCAGATCCTCCAACACCGAACCCCTTATAAGGCTCAATGTCGAGGCCAGGGGGGATAGAGAACTTCTGGACCGGGTTACTGATGATATCCTCGAAATGATAGACAGAGAGGATGCTTGATGGAATCTGAGGGGGATTTCAGATCGTTCCTGGACGGATACTGCACACCGGCCGAGAACATGGCCCGGGATGAGACCCTTCTGAGGAGAGTGATCGCCAAAGGATCAGCGCCATGTGTCAGGTTCTATCAATGGAAACCCGCAGGACTTTCCATTGGCCGTTTCCAGAAGATCGATGAGGGTGTGGACCTGAAAGCGTGCAAAGTGCACGGCGTCGAAGTGGTCAGACGGTTGACAGGGGGAGAGGCGGTGCTTCATGACAATGAGATCACCTATTCCATCATCATTCCACTCACACACCCCGATTTCGACGGAAGAGGTGTGATCGACACATACAAGACCATATCCAGGGCGCTTGTGAAAGGCCTGGAACTGACAGGAGTGAGATCGACAATTGCCGGAGAAGCTCCCACAAGACCCGACCCGGGAGGACAGGGTGTATGCTTCTACACACCAACCGTTAACGAGATAGTGGCTGATCACAGAAAGATCATCGGCTCTGCCCAGACACGGGATAAGCTCGTCATAATGCAGCATGGCTCGATCCCCATTGATTGGGATATCGACAAGCAGTTCGATGTGATGGCGATACCAAAAGAGAAACGGGAGGTGTTCACCAACCTGTTCAGGAACAGAGCGACGACCATTGTGGAGCAGCTTGGGAGCATACCTTCGTTCGAGAAGCTATCAGGTAATTTTTCAAAAGGGTTCGAGGAGGTCTTCAACACCAGGCTCGTTCAGTCAGATTATTCTGTATCGGAGATCAAAATGACACGGTGGCTGGTCCAGAAGAAGTATGAATGCGATGACTGGAACCTGAAGCTCTGAATCTCATGTATCCTATCAGTATCACTTCTTTTCAGAGGTATCTCCCGCTTCGATCCTGCCTTCCTGAATGTTCGCAACAGGAAAATCCACAATGAATTTGGACCCCCACTCCCTCACACCTTCAATCCTGTCCTTCACCTCGATATTCCCATTGTATATATTGGTCAGCGCCTTGACGAGCGACAGACCGAGACCCATATGTGAAAGGGCTCCCCCCTTCTCGAAACGCTGGAACATCAGATCCTTCATATCATCGGGAATGCCTGGTCCATGATCGCTCATCTCTATGAACACCCTTCCCAATTCTCTGTCCTCATGTATCTTGACCCCGATCACAACCCTGTCACTG
>JAYEPK010000186.1:0-4857 GCA_034723935.1 Thermoplasmatota archaeon | reverse complement strand
CAACATTTTCCTTGTTGATACCCGACAGCGTAACCGTATCTCCGGATATCTTGGCCGTAACACCCTCAAGGATCTTTGCCCTCCTGGGATGTCTCTCACCCAGGAAGTTCTCGATAACCAGTTCGCTACCCTTTACAGATGTCTTTATGGGAAAGTGAGAGAATATGATCCTCATTTTGTACTCGAAACCAGAGATAACACCCCTTTGCATATTCCCGGTATGGGCGATCCATGTTCCAATGAGACCTTTTTCGAACCTTCTCGGTTTCTCTGAAGATACCTCGACACGGTCCTTCTTCAGGTTCAGAGTGACCCTGGGATGCACGAACTTCCTTTTAAGCTCACCTTTGGGTCCCTTAACGGCCAGTACATTGTCCTTGAGGGTCATCTTCACATCTGAAGATATCGCGATCTCCTTTACCAACCTCTGATCGTTCTCCATGATCAAACACCTCAATACACATAGGCCAGCAGCCTACCTCCAGTATGTATGTCCTTTGCCTTGCCGTTCGATATCACACCTTTTGTGGTCGTGAGTATCAGGACACCAAATTCCTGTGCTGGAAGGTATCTTGCTTCATAGCCTTCCATTTCCGCCCTCTTCACAGCGAACCTTGGTTTGATAACACCACAGTCATTTATATTGCCGTTCAGTGAGATCCTGAACCATCCAGCCCTGCCATCCTCATTGTATTCGAACTGCTTGATATAGCCGCTCTCCTGTATGACCTTGAGGACCCGGCCGATCAGTTTGGAGGCTGGACTCACGCTACACTCATTCTTTCCCGATCTCTCGGCATTCTTCATTACCGAAAGAGCATCCGATAGTGGATCGTTCCTCATTCTAGAGCCTCCTCATGAATACTTCTTGAATCC
This sequence comes from Thermoplasmatota archaeon, assembly GCA_034723935.1. GTDB lineage: Archaea > Thermoplasmatota > Penumbrarchaeia > Penumbrarchaeales > Penumbrarchaeaceae > JAYEPK01. The sequence continues at coordinate 3,981 of JAYEPK010000186.1, read as the reverse complement.
TATCTCGGGAGCTATCTCCCTGAAGCATTGCCTGCAGAGGTGCATACCGTTCCTTCGTATGATACCTCTCTTTCTACCGCACCTGTGACATCCAACCTTCCTTCCGAAGGTCTTCTTCACCTTTTCTTTAGTCATTATTCCAGCACCTCCACGTCGAAGGTTTTGGCGACCCATTTCATGGCCTCCGTCCTGACTATCCTGTGACTGTGGGGGATCTTGCCAGGTGATCTCTTTCTCAGCTTGACCCTCTTTCCTGCACGGGTCAGAACAACGGATATATCAAGGCCGAAGATCCCGATGTCGGGACTGTATTTCATGCCTTTAAAATCCGTATAGTCTGATATTCCAAACGAGAAATTACCTTCTCTATCGAATGAATAGTTCATGATCTTGTTCTCTTTTACCCAGAATGCCTTCTTCAGGAACTCTGGAGCTTCGTCATTCCTGAGAGTGATCTTGCATCCAATGGGCATTCCCTCACGGATGCCCAGATCCTTGTTCGTGAATGTTGAGATCGTCTGTGTGGAATTCTTCATTGTCAGGAGTTCAATTACCTTCTGAGCCCTTGACAGCTTCTCACCGGCCTCACCGACACCGATGTTGAGGACGACCTTATCGATCCGGATATCCCTCATGGGATTTTCCTTGGCGGACGGCTTTTCAGTATCGCTCATATGATCGACACCTCCGCAGCCTGCAGTTCCGAGGTATCCTTGCCCACCATGAACACATAATCCACAATGGTGTTGAAACCCTCGTGGAACTCCACAATGTTTGGCATTGGATTCCTTGTCTTCTCTATCTTTCTTATCTTGCAGATCGTACCAATATGGGCACCGCCTGTAAGGAGAGCAAGGGAATCCTTCTCAAAGGCATGAGATGCAATTACCTTCTGATCAGGCAATGATATCTTCAGAACATCACCTGTGTTGTAACTGTCTTTCTCCATCTGTATATTCCTCCCATCATGGAGGTGAAGCTGGAACTTGCCTCCCTTAACCACGGTCTTGTTCAGAATCCTTGCCAACTTCCACTTGCTTTCAGCATCATCTATCTTCTTGAGGACGATCTTGCCCCTATGATCGAACATGACCCTGTAATGTTCATTTATCTTGGGTATGGAAATAACATCCATTAGGCCTACAGGGTGCTTGTAGCTGACCCTGGGTATTCCATCGACCAACACCTCTCGTCTTCCGAGGATCTTCCTTATCTCAGCGGAGGTCTGACCCATATGCAGTAGATCCCTGAGCGCCACCATCAAAGGTATCGATTGTTCCTTGGGGTGTGCACCAGGTTTTGGACTTACAGCCCACACCTGACGTTTTCTGGGTATCGTCCAGGTCCTGGGTGATGCATATCTCTTCATATGTTTCGAATTTCTGCTCATTTTCTTCCCTCCATCACTCCTCTGATAGGCTCTTGAACTTCTCTCTTCTCAGGGGGTCAGATAGGTCTACCTTGGTGATCACCAGATTCGATGGATCGAACCAGAGGGTAACCTCTTTGTTATCCGCTTTCATGAGTAGGGCTTTTTCGATCGCGACCTTTCTCTTCTTGACATCAACCTTGGCAACCTTCCCTTCATGTCCCTGTCTGGAACCCCTTACGACTTTCACGGTATCCCCGGACCTGAGGGTGATCCTTTTGATCCCGGAACTTCTGTATTTTATCCGATCTAGGGGAGCTTTTATCCCCTTGTTCTTGACATGCAAGGGGGCAGTTGCCCTGGCCTTGCGCTGTTTTCGGGCTTTGCTGGATTTGATCTTCATATTATTCCCTCCTCACACTATGGTCGATGCTGTAGCAGCGATCCGCGAGAATCTCTCTGCTGCTTCCTTCGCCACTGGACCCTTGATATCCGACCCCTTGGTCTCTCCTTCTTTGGTGGTAAGTACGACCGCATTGTCCTCGAAGGATACCATTGTGCCGTCCGCTCTTCTGAACGGTCTTCTCTGTCTTACGATGACGGCCGGGAACAGCTGCTTTCTGAGTTCAGGGGTTCCCTTTTTTACACTCACGATCACAATGTCCCCTATGCCAGCGGAGGGAACCCTTCTTTTGGTCCCATGATATTTCAGTACCTGGACGATCTCCACTATCTTGGCACCTGTATTATCAACACAAGGGATCTTGGATCCGACCTGAAGACCTCTTTTCTGCTTTCCTGCCAATCCCTTCATCTCAGATCCTCCCTAGGACTACCATTGAGGTAACTTTGGAAAGTGGTCTGCATTCCATGACCTTCACCATATCCCCGATCTCAAGATGTACACAGGGAGGGTGGTGGACAAGGAACCTTGACGATCTCTTCTCGTACCTCTGATACTTCTTGACGTAATGCCGCTTTTCTCTCATCACAACTATGGTGCTGTCCATCTTCTTGGAGACTACCTGAACGTCCCAGGCGAAACCCCTTACGGATAAAGTACCGTGGAAAGGGCAGTTCGGATCCTTGCACTCGTTCTCAGGTGCTTCTATATCGATCCCAATATCTCTTGCCTTTGATTTCTTCCTGGATTTCTTCACCTTCGCCCCTACTGTAGCAGGCTTCTTGACGGCCTTTGTGGTCTTCCTCTTGACCAGCATGGTCTTCTTTGCCTGAACGGTATCTATCTCGGCAGCTGATTCGGTCTTCTTGGTTATCCTCTTGGCATCAGATGCCTTTGGTTGTTTCTTCTCCTCAGCTGGAGCGACTTCTTCTTTGGTTGCCATTCATACCACCTTAATGATCTATTTATCTTGAATCTATATCGAGTACCTTTTTATGAGCCATTTTTCATGTTGATTTTCTTCCTTTCGAGCTTCTTGGTCCTGTCCTCGGGTCTGTATATGAGCATGTCTCCATCGAGCTCAACCCAAACCCCATCACTTGTTTCCTTGACCATATACTCGAACTTGGCTCCTTTTTTTGGCACCCTCCTTGTTACTTCACCGAACCTTATGAGAAAAGTGTTCATGGTCTCATCGAGAACGGTCCCCAAAAGACCGACGAAGGCCGGGTCGCTGTGTTCAAGGACCCTCACCTCACCCCCAATGAGCTCTCTGATGTACAAATCTCTCACTTGATCCAATATTTTCTTTCCCATTCACCTCACTCAGATATGTTCGTATATCCCTTCTCCTTAAGCGCCTGCAGTGCTTTTTTCCGGTGTTCACCCTGGAGTTCGATTATCCCGTCCTTGACTGTTCCACCAGCTGCACACTTGTTCTTCAGAAACCTTGCAAGATCATCCAGATCGATATCGGAAGGGTCGATCCCTGAAATTATGGTAACTACTTTTCCATACCTTCTCTTGGCAGTTGTGATCCTTATATCCTGCTGTTCCCTTGCGATATCCTCGCAAGCACAAAGTTCCTGCGGAAGTCCACAAACGCTACAAATCTCTCCCATTAGATCTCTCCCTCCTCCCTCATGATCGTGGCAAGCCTTGCTATACCGATCCTGAGGGCTTTGATCCTGCCGGGACTCGGGGGTGCACCGCCCATGGCGGCCACGCCCCTCTCCCGCATGAGTTCATCGCGAAGTTCTCTCATCTTTCCCGTTCTCTCTTCGGGGTTCATTTCCCTGATCTCGTGAAGTCTAAGAAGCGCCAAGATCATTCACCCCCTTTCTCCTTTTTCCCGGACTCTTCCTTCTTTTCACTGGATGTTGTATCCACGGCTTTATTATCCGTTCCTTCATCGATCTGGACCTCTTTCTTGACCTTCTTGTCCTCTTTTTGAGGCAGTTCCTTCTTTTCGGCCTTCTTCTCTTCCTGTTCAACTACCTTTTTCAGGTCTTCATCTTTTTTTACAACTTCCACTGGCTCTTCTCTGGCGGAAGCATCATCGGAAGAGGGCTCCTCGGTCTCCATCTTCCCGGACACCTTTCTTCTATCCTTCTTCTTCTGCTTTCTCTTGGATACCGGTTTCTCCTCACCTTCCTCTTTCTTTTCCTCTATAGGGGAAGACTCTGAACCATCCTTAGGTTCCTCCCGG
>JAYEPK010000185.1:0-4871 GCA_034723935.1 Thermoplasmatota archaeon | reverse complement strand
TGACGACCTCATCGAGATGATGGGGATCACTGTGGAAGAACTCGACAAGATCTACGATAGACTGATCAGCCTGAACCTTGCAAAGGTTGTCAGGGTCAAGAAGATAATGGCCCTCACCAACCCGGGCATCAGGTATATCGATCTTATGATGAAAAAAGGCATAGGATAAAAAAAATGAGGTGAATAAATGGGTAAAAGAGTAATGATCGTTGATGACACGAAGTTCATGAGGATGCTTCTCAAGAACATATTGAAACCGGCAGGTTACGAGATCGTAGATGAGGCGGAAGATGGCATACAGGCAATGGAGAAGTACAGGAAACACAAGCCTGATCTCGTGACAATGGATATCGTGATGCCGAACCTTACCGGATTGGAAGCCCTGAAAGGAATTAAAAAAGAGTTCCCGGACGCAAAAGTGGTCATGTGTACGGCACTCGGTCAGGAAGCCATGGTGAAGGATGCTCTGACAAGTGGAGCAAAAGGGTACATCGTGAAACCCTTCAAAGGTCCCAGGGTCCTGGAAGAGGTCAAGAAGGTCCTTGGAGAATAGAAGGTAGGAACATGGCTCGTATGAAAAAGGTCCTTATCGTCGAGGATTCCACTCTTCTTTCCAGGGTCCTCAGAGACACCTTCTCCAAGGTAACGAACCTGGAGGTCGTGGGCGTAGCCATGAGCTCGAAAGAAGCATGGGAGCTCTTTCAGAAGACGAGACCTGACGTTGTCTCACTTGACCTGTTGCTACCTGACGGTTCAGGTTTCGACCTGCTGAAAAGGATAATGAAGGAAAGACCAACACCCGTGGTGATCATCAGTTCAATGACAGGCGAGACCGCCAGGGAAACCTTCAAGGCCTACGAGATGGGAGCCGCCGATGTCATTGAAAAACCAAAGAACGTCCTTGACCCGACCGCGAAGGTGGCACTTTCAAGAATGGGATCCAGGGTACTCAGATCGGCGGATGCGAACATCAATGTGCTTCGAGACCTTGCTCTGAACAAAGAGGGACCGAAAAAGGAACTGAAGAAGATCGATCAAAGCAACAGACCTGCAAAGAAGATCATACTCATAGCATCGAGTACAGGAGGGCCTCAGATCCTCACACAGATGATGCCACGGTTCGGGAATCTGAAAAGTATCGGGATCGTCATTGTTCAGCATATTCCTGCATTCTTCTCGGCTACACTTGCCCAGAGACTCGACCGTTTGTGCCCTTACAAGGTAAGAGAAGCGGTCAACGGCGAGGTCGTGAAGGAAGGAACATGTCTTGTAGCTACCGGTGGTGTTCATCTCGAGGCAAGTGTTGAAGAAAAAGGGTTGGTCAGAGTGAAAACAACGAATGGTCCGTCGGTCAAAGGGGTAAAACCCTCGGCCGATATCACATTCCGTTCGTTCGCAGAATATGTTGATCTCCCCACGGTAGGAATAGTGCTTACAGGAATGGGATCGGATGGAACAGATGGGGTCGTTGCATTGAAGAAAAAGGGTGTCAAGATAATCTCCCAGAGCAAGGAGACCTGTGTTGTGTATGGAATGCCGAGGTCCGTTGAAGAAATGGGTCTTTCGAACCATGTACTTTCGCATCTGGACATACCGAAGAAGGCGAAGAAGATCATAGATCAAGGTTAGGTGATCATGAAATGTCTGATGACAATCAAGCATACAAGGAGATCTATCTGATAGAGGCGAGAGAGAACCTCGAGCACATGAACCAGTTGCTGGTGGACCTTGAACAGGCCGAGGACCCAACTGATATCGTGAACAATATCTTTCGTATTGCCCATACTTTCAAGGGAATGTCAGCCACGATGGGCTATAAACCGGTTGCAAACCTGACCCACACCCTGGAAACGACGTTGGACACAATAAGGTCAGGAAAAAATGCAGTAACGTCCGAATTTATCGATGTGCTCTTCAAATGCATGGATGCATTGGAGCTCATGACAGACGAGATCGAGGAGGAGGACAGAACCTCGTTCGATCCGGAAGAGATCATCTCGAAACTCGATTTCATCAGAGGGGATGATAATGCAAAGGCGGAAGAGGCTTCCGAAAAAATACCTGACACGGACAATCCGGAAGGTAATGGCAGTTACCTTGAACCGGATATCAAGAAGTTCCTTGAGGAAGATTTTGAGAAGCTAGGCCCCGATGAGACCGCGTGGGCTTTCCATGTGGCAAAGGACTGCCAGATGGCATCGATGCGTACATTCCAGATAACAACAGGTCTCACGGAACTCAACACAAATATCACCCGTACCCTCCCTCCAGCCGGGGAATTGGACAATATCCAAGCGGGTAGGACGTTCATCATTGTCCTGAAAGAAGGGGAAAAAGAGGAACTGTCAAAGTTCTTCTCGACCATAGGAGAAACGAGCTTCACACTTCTTCAGGAAGGAACACCGGAAGAGATAGGTTCCATGATCAAGAATAGTGATGCCGAGCTTGAAGAGAGATCGATCTCTGTCCAGCAGGAAAAGACAAAGATCACAAAGAAGACAAATGAGTTGAAATCAAAGAACGATATAAAGAAGAAAAAGAAGAAAACAACCCATATCAGGGTCAACCTGAGCCATCTTGACAACCTCATGAACCTGATAGGTGAGCTGGTCATCAACAAGGGAAGACTTCAGGTAATTGCAGAAAGGGTGAGGGACAAAGACCTTACGGACAGCCTTGATTCCGTGAACAGGATCACGTCTGAGCTCCAGGAAAAGATAATGTCTGCAAGATTGATCCCGCTGGATTTCCATTTCAACAGGTTCCCCCGCATGGTCAGGGACCTTTCCAGGAAGCTGGACAAGAACATCGAGTTCGTTGTGAAGGGGGGAAATATCGAGCTCGACCGTACGGTCATCGATGAAATAGGTGATCCTCTGGTGCACCTGCTCAGAAATTCGGTTGACCACGGAGTAGAGAATGCAGAGGAGAGAAAAGCCTCAGGGAAGGACCCAACCGGAAGGATCGTGCTTTCGGCATCAAGGGAGAAGAATACGGTTGTAATATCCGTAACCGACGATGGAAAGGGACTCGATCCCGAAAAACTGAAATCCATAGCGGTCAAAAAAGGATTGATCACTCAGGAAAAAGCTGATGATATGTCGGAGGGGGATGCCCAGAGACTTATCCTCCAGGCCGGATTCTCCACGGCTGAGACAGTTACGGACACCTCGGGAAGAGGCGTTGGAATGGACGCGGTCTCATTCGCACTGGAATCGATAGGAGGGCAGTTGTCAGTGATCTCAGAGATCGGCAATGGGACCACGATCGCCATGACACTGCCGATCACGATGGCCATCGTTCAGGCCCTGCTTGTCAAGAGCGGACAGGAAGTTTATGCGGCCCCTCTCTCGAGTGTAAGGGAGATCATCGACATGAAGGATTACCCCCTATCCAAGGTCATGGACAGCAACGTGATCGTTGTCAGGAACGTATCGATACCGCTCATGCATATAAGCGAGCTTATCAACCAGAGCAGCCCCGGAGAGATAAACAGGAATGGGGGTCCGGTTGTCATTCTGGAATATTCCGGAAAGAACTTTGCAATAGTTGTTGACAACCTCCTTGGACAGCAGGAGATCGTCATCAAGTCATTCGGCAAGAGCCTCCAGGGGGTCCAGGGATTTGCCGGTGCAACGATACTTGGAGATGGAAGCGTGATACTGATACTTGACATAAATTCCCTGCTTTCACAGAGGGATACAGGAATTTAAAAAGGAGTGCAATACTATGAAAATGAATCTATCTGAGATGCAAATGGATGCATTGAGAGAGGTGGGCAATATTGGAGCGTCACATGCTGCAGATTCCCTTTCCACCATGATCGATGGAAGGGTTGATATCACTGTTCCGAATATCCAAATTCAGAAGATCGGAAATCTCGAAGAGACCCTGAGTGAGAAAAATCCAGGAAAACGGTTCCTGTTCACAATGGAAGGTGAAGCAAGGAGTGCCATCGTTCTGAACTTTACCCAAGAATCTGCATCCATACTGGGTTCCTATCTGACACTTGGCGATCCGAATCCTCCCGAGGATATAGACGAGGAGACAAAGGAGATGATGGCATCCGCGATCCAGGAGGTTGCCAATATACTGGTATCATCCACCGCAGACGCATTCGCTGCTCTTCTGGATATCAGGATGGACATTTCAGTTCCAATTTCCATGGATTCTCTCAGGGAAGGGATCGAAAAGGAAGGTCTCGGGGCCGATCTGAATCCGGATGTGATCGTTTTCGATACCATGCTGAAATCGGAAATCCTTGCCGTGAGCACGAACATGTACTTCCTGCCTTTCAAGAGAACGATGGAACCATTACTGGAAAAACTGGGAGTTGCAAACCTTTGACCGGAGAGATCATTATTGGGATAGCCGATATAAAGGCCGGAACGAGTGGTCAGAAACTGACCACCATAGGACTGGGGAGTTGTATAGGGGTCGTGATATTCGATAAAAGGAGACCATATGCGGTTCTCGGTCATTTCATGCTTCCGGATTCAACAAATGCAAGGAGATCCCAGCAGATCAAGATAGCAAAATACGGAGATACATGTATAGACCAGATGATCAAGGACATTGTAAAAATGGGTGCCGTGAAAACCTCTCTTTCCGCAAAAGCGGCAGGCGGAGCAAGCATGTTCAAGAGGAGCGGAAGCGGTTCCAATGTGATGGACATATCCACAAGGAACATATCAAGCATGAAGGAAAACCTGAAGAAACACAGGATACCGCTCGTTGCAGACGATGTTGGGGGGAACAGGGGAAGGACCATCACCTATGACGTTGACTCACAAAAACTCACGATCAAGGTAGTTGATCCTTCAATGCAGGGGAAAGAGAAGTACAGAAGATCGACAATATGAAAACCAAGG
>JAYEPK010000184.1:0-1014 GCA_034723935.1 Thermoplasmatota archaeon | reverse complement strand
TTCAAATCAACTCTCCAGCGGCGGATACACGAATACGCCGTGCTCATTCAGATCAATGTCCAGTCCCTGAAATTCTGTCAGGTATTCCTGATGGATCGCCTGTGGATCCAGATCCTCGAAAAGCTCCGGGTGGAACCACTTTGCAAGGTATCCCATTCCTACAAAAGATCTCGAGTATATGACGGAATAAGCGATTATATAGACGTTTTCATCTTTCACTGCTGCTACATTCCGGAGTTCTGGTCGGTTCATAATTTCATCCCTCGTTGCCTCGAATATAGCTGTATCCTCCCGATCCAGGGCGTATCCACCAGCAAACCAGCTACCCGAGATTTTTCCTTCCATCTTAAGTACAATCTCAGGATCTCGCTCCATCACTTCTTCCGGATCTACCTCCACAAAATCAGATATATCGCTGAAGATATTCCTGCCACCAGCAGCATCTATCTTGTCTCCACGGTTTCCTCTGCCATACGCCTTGTAAGGGCCGCTATAAGACTCATAGTATACTGCTGGTCTATCCTCTTCTGAAAGTCCCTCTACCCGCTCGTTGATGGTGTCCAGGCATTCCTGATAGAATTCAATGAATTCTTCTGCTTCCTCCTTTCTATCAAGGATGTATCCGAGCTTACTCACCTCTTCGACATAGCTCGCTCCCATACCTCCACAGTCAATACGGAATACCGTGATACCTGCGGACTCAAGCGTATTTTGAATCTCCTCATACTTGCTCCAGTATTTGGGCGAACCAACATACCAGAATGCAAGATCCGGATAGAGTTCAAATATCACCTCGTAATCGGGTTGCATGCCACCAATGTTCTCTGCTTTGTCGATAAGTTCAGGGAAGAATACCTCGTCCAGTGTCCATTCATTGACGCCAACCACCGTATCTATCGCCCCTATTGAGCGCATCGCCTCGACAGGAAGCGCACTTCCGGAAATTACCCTGTTTACCGGCTTCTTGACTGTTACCGTCCTATCGGCACCATCGATCAGCGTTAGTTCTTTCTC
>JAYEPK010000183.1:0-1018 GCA_034723935.1 Thermoplasmatota archaeon | reverse complement strand
GAAGAAAACAGCTCACCATGAAACACGGTTCACTCTGGGGTTCCTACAACCCCTCGGAAATGCTCCAGAGACATATCGGTTTCTGGTGGCTCGCAAGGACATCCGTTGCTTTCATGGGATACTTCTCATACCTCATGGCCCATTCCAGGTACAAGGTGAGCAGATAATTGCTTTTCAAGGCTGGATCTTCAGATATTTATTCACCGTGCTCAGGTCCTCCCTGAAGAGCGGGATGAGCTTTCTGTTGTAGACAAGACCTGCCGGATGATATGTAGGTAGAAGGTACTGACATGATGTGGAATGGAGCCTGAAGACCTTTCCCCTTACCTCTCCGATCGTCTTCTTCGGAAGGTAAAAGGTCGTGGAAAAGAGATCATATGCAAAATTCCCGAGGGTCACTATGATCACCGGTGAGATGGAATCGAGCTGGGCAAGAAGGTACGGAGCACAGGACCTTATTTCCTCTTCTTTCGGGTTCCTGTTATCAGGCGGTCTGCATTTGAGGATCGAAGTTATGAATACATCCTCCCTTTTTATCCCCTCTTTCTCGAGGAGCTCTGTAAGCAGTTTCCCGGACTGTCCAACAAAAGGTCTCCCCGTTTCATCCTCACTGGCACCCGGAGCCTCTCCCACGAACATTATCTGAGCATGTTGTGGTCCTTCTCCCGGGACCGGGTTCAATCGCCCTTCCGCAAGATCGCATTTCGTACAGGATGATATCTTTCGAGCAATCTCTTCGATAAGCGGATCAAGCCTGTTGTCGAACCTCAAACATGACACCCTCCTGAATTGGTAATGTATAGGAATTATAAGGGCCTTCTGATAAAGTAAACATGCGGTTAGGCCCTGCGGAACTCAAATATTTACACCGCCCAGGTTCTTCAACGAATCTTCCGCAGCCGATCTGTCCTCCTTGACAGTTGAATATTCAAGCAACTTCTTCAGAGTGTCGATCGAGCCTCTATCTGCGGCACCGCCAAGCATCCCTATCACTGCCGGTCTGTTCCTTGACGGGACC
>JAYEPK010000182.1:0-1019 GCA_034723935.1 Thermoplasmatota archaeon | reverse complement strand
GTTCAGCCTGGAAGGGGATTATTTGATCCGGGGAAAAGAGGAATCCGGGTATGACAATGCGGAAGCAACCCTGATAGACGGGAGAATAGTGATCACTCAAAAGGAGGAGTGCTCTGACGTGGAGGATGCGGTCATCTTTGATCCAACCGATACGGCCACGGGCCGGTTCGTGATCCATGATGTGGTCATCGGGATCGGATTTCACTGGGAACAGAAAGAGAATCAGAAATTCCAGGGAGCCTTGAAATTGATGGTTTCAGGAAACGGCATCCAGGTGGTTAACATCATATCTGTTGAAGATTATCTGATCAGTGTGATCTCTTCTGAGATGCGGGGGGATAGTTCACCTGCATTGCTGAAGGCGCACACCATTATTTCACGAAGCTGGTTGCTGGCACAGATCGAAAAGCAGGATGCACTTGAGGCAAAGGAGACCTCCTATGAATTGATCCATGAGACAGAGGATGAATATATTCGCTGGTACGACCGGGAGGACCATGATGAGTTCCATGTGTGTGCCGACGACCATTGTCAGCGTTACCAGGGTATCACCAGGGCCCACAATCCTGAAGTAGTAAAAGCAGTCACTGAAACAGCCGGAGAGGTGCTGGTTTATGATGAGAAAATATGTGATGCCAGGTTTTCCAAATGTTGTGGGGGAGTGGTTGAGAAGTTTGAATATTGCTGGGAACCTGTATCCCATCCCTATCTGCAGCGGGTGGATGACAATCCTGAATCGATCCGGATCAACAGGGAGGATCTTAAGATCGAATCCAACGCTGTTCGTTTTATAGAAGGAGCTCCGGAAGCCTTCTGTAATACCAGTGATGCTCCACTGCTCAGGCAGGTGTTGAATGATTATGATCAATCTTCAAAAGACTTTTATCGCTGGAAGGTGACCTATGGTCAGGCAGAGCTTTCTTCGCTGATCCATGAGAAATCGGGGATCGATTTCGGGCAGATCGTTGATTTGGTGCCTGTGGAAAGGGGGGAGTCGGGTCGACTGGTGAAACTTAAAA
>JAYEPK010000181.1:0-1020 GCA_034723935.1 Thermoplasmatota archaeon | reverse complement strand
ATAGGAATTGTCTATCTGGAGATTCTCTTCGTAACAAGTATCATTATCACATTTGTTGGTATCATATCCCTGCGAAGAGCGGTCAGGGACGATATCGACGGTCTGGAGTATGAAAAAGATGGATCCTGATATCAGATAATCCTTTCCTTGGAGCCGTAAATGGACCTCTGCTTCCAAAAAATGAATAAGCATCGGAAAGGTTTGCATAACAGGTGAAAGTAAAGTGTCATACGTGATAGAAAAAGCCATCACGTCTCTCCTTGTGATCATCCTTTCAGCTCTTCCTTTACTTCTACTTGGTGTCAGTGCATCTCCTGAAGAGGAAGGATCCCTATCAGATCACGCTCCTTACGTACCGACCGGTCCCTGGGATCGGGATAACTGGACAAGGTATCGGAATCTGAATGATACCTACAACGAGTTCGGGATACTTGTACAAAAATTTCCGGATATACTGAGGATGTACAATCTCTCTGCGATGTATCCCCATTCGAACAGCACTCCACGTTTGACCGTCGAGGGAAGGACCCTATGGGCACTCAAGATCTCCGACGATCCGGATACGAACGACACATCAGAGCCCGAGGTGTTCTACTGCTCGATGACCCATGCAAGGGAATGGATCTCCAACGAGGTCATGATGTACTACATCAATTACGTCCTGCACAACTACCTGGTGAACGAGACGGTCAACCGGCTGGTCAACAATACCCAGATGTGGTTCATCCCCATGGTCAATCCTGATGGATTCCAGGAATCGATCGACAGGGATGACTTCAACGGTTTCTATGGTTCGGGTGTTACCGGAGCGAGCGTTGTTTTGTGATTTGCCTTTGCCATTGGCGCCCGGCTGGGTCGACGCAGTATCGTCTTTAGAAGTCTGGGAGGAGGGTATGCTGGAATTCTTGTTGTCTTTGGCGGTACGTTTTTCCATGAACACCGCCATCAGCAACTCGAAGAGCATAAACATGGCTTGAAACAGAACGCGACTTTCTACCGTTATTTTATTTTTGGCGCGAA
>JAYEPK010000180.1:0-4920 GCA_034723935.1 Thermoplasmatota archaeon | reverse complement strand
CCTTGCTGTTCCAGGTAATGTTACAACATCTGGAACAGCAAGGATTCTCGATGATAGATGCAAGAACGATCAAATTCCAAAGATGACCCTGATCCATGACAGGGGTTTCCTATCTGAGGACAATGTCAAGATCCTTGATTCTATGGATAGATTCGATTTTGTCTGTGGAGCAAAGAAAACCAGTGATGTGATAGATATTCTTGATGATTCAATCCAGACTGACAAGCTCCAATTGGTTAAACAGAAGGATGATGGGAGCACGATCAAGGGTTATTCAATTGAGAAGAAACTGTATGGAAAGATGCGAAAAGTAGTTGTTCTGTTCAGTTCAGTACTGAAGAAATCACATTTAGCATCCCGAAAAAGAAGACTGGAAAAAGCGTCAAAGGCTCTGAAAGAATTGAATGAGTCATGCCATAAACGGAATAAAAGCCATGATCAATTGGTTGTCAGCATACATGATGCTCTGAAACGTGTAAAGCGTTACTTCAAGGTCGATATCGAGGACCACCCAGAATGTAATTCGATCCATGTTAACAGAAAAGAAAACTTGGACATTGATAAAAGAAAACTAACTTGGATTGAAAAGAAATTTGATGTTTTGATCAAGGAGCTTGAATCATCTAACCTTTCCAATCAAGAAGTCAGGAAACGGATCAATGATCTTCTTGGTCCACTTCGTAAACATTACAAGGTCATTATCGAACATAGTAAACCACATTCTACTTTTGAGTATTCAATTTATGAAACAGAAGTTGGATCCGCTGCAAGATACGACGGATATCATGTTCTCATCAGTTCTAATCTTGGACACAGTATGTCCGACATCATCGGATTGTATGATTCAAAGGACGGTGTTGAGAAGGCATTCTACACCATCAAACACCCCATTAGAATAAATCCAATCCGTCATTGGACCCCACAGCGGGTCAGGGGTCATGTTTTTATTTGTGTTATTGCTTATTTGCTTTATTCAGTGGCCAGGTACCTGCTCAAATCAAGAAATATTAGAACAAGCGTACTTGATTCTTTGGATGAGCTGAGTGATGTAAAGCAGTATACCAAAAGCTATTCCAAGAAACATACGGAAGAGATCTGCATTACCCGAATATCTGAAGATCAGTCTAATCTACTGTCGACATTTTGTTACCAAGTGTGATGAAGTAATCTCATCCGAAACCTGTTTTGGGTAGCACATTTCATGGTTCTCTAACTTGGACGCCACTTTTCCCTTTATATAGTCTTAAACTCAGGATCCAATGTCATAAACTTGGAATTCCAGAACAAACAGATACCTGTCCCTGAGGAGGAACCCCTGCTCTCCGATGAACCGGATGCGAGCATCAATACCGATATCATTGTAAAGCGAAATAATTCCGGATAACATACTCTTTGCAAGATAGAAGAAAACCATTTCTATCAAGAGGTTCTACTTGTCCGTATGAACCTGAGAATGGTACGCAGGTCAGCTGTTGCACTTTTGATGCTGGCCATCCTCTCACTGGTCCTGTTGATGCCAGGCACCGATAATGCCAGCGCAAAGGAGGTCGAGTTCGAGGACTTCAAGGCCCTGCTCGAAAGCCATGATGAAAGCACCGGGACCTACGGCGACCTCTCCGCAGGAGATACCGCCGTCTTCGAGGATCTGGTCGAGATCTCCACATTTGCAGATGGAAAAAGGACCATCTGGCTCTCTTCTGTCGGAGGCGGATTCGGACTTCCCAACCTCACGCTCCCCGATGACGAGGTCGATGGAGAGAGACAGCTTGACATTTATTTCAAACCGGGAGCCAGGATAAGGTTCTCTCTCAAGATCATCGAGGATGGTTCGGGATCCCAGATACTCGTTCCGTATATCGGCGGAATAGAGGTCATTGAAGAAGGGAAGGACAACGGTCCCATCGAGAAGGATGAGATAGAAGTGTTCGGGATCAGGATACAGCAGACCTTCCTCCCTGAAGACCTTCGCACACCTCTTGTCAGGTTCCTGATAGTGTTCACGGTCTGGGCCCTGGGAACAGTTCTGATATGGATCATACTCTGGATAGGTCTCAAGTTCGCGAGAAAGACCAAAACAGACCTTGATGTAAAGCTCCTGAATATAATCAGAGGCCCTTTCTTCATCATACTGCTGCTTTACGGATTGCTGGTCTCCATCTCACAGCTTGAGCTGGACCAGAGGATCATCGATCTACTGGACCTGATATATCGGGCGGGAACCATCATCGTGGTGGCCTATATCTCGATCAAGATCTTCAAGAAGGTCATCATGGTCTACCTGATGATAATATCGAAGAAGACGGAGACCCAGGCGGATGACGTTCTCGTTCCTGTAATGGGAAAGATCGTTACGGTTCTGATCTGGATCGTTGCAGGCATATACTTCATGAAGGTATTCGGTTTCGATATTACAGTGTTCCTTGGGGCCATGGGTATCATTGGTCTTGTGATCGCTTTTGCTGCCCAGGACACTCTCTCGAACTTCTTTGCAGGCATCATGATACTGCTGGACCGCCCCTTCAAGGAAGGTGACTGGTTGGATCTGGATGGCAGCGTCTATCAGGTCAAGGACATAGGTCTCCGGTCAACCCGCCTGTTCCATTCCTTCAGCAACCAGGTGGTAACGATACCCAATAACAGGATATCCGACCACATGTTCTCAAACCTCAATGAACCGGATTCATATGGGAGGAACACGGTGAAGGTGGGGGTAAGCTACGGTTCCGATCCGGTAAGGATAGGTGGTATTCTCATGGAGATCATCAGATCCCATAAGGATACATTTGAAGATGAGGACCACGCAACATTTTACAGGTTCAATGATTTCGGGGATTCATCTCTGGATTTCGCAATCACGTTCTGGGTAAAGGATTTCAACGACAAATGGCGGGTTGCCTCGGAGATAAGGGAGCGCATCTTCGAACGGTTCGAGAAGGAAGGTATCGAGATACCCTTCCCGCAGAACGTCCTTCACTGGGGTAAAGGGAGCGAGCCTGCAAAAGCAGATGCATCACCAAGGGATCTGTCAGCTTGATCCTTTGCCCGGAGCATCGTTGTTGTACGAGTCATCGGAATATCTTCCGTTGACAGTGACCTGGAACCAGTCGTAGAAGGGAATATCTGCGGTGGATGAAGCCGTTCCGTTCCCGAATACCCTGAGGGACCACAGACCCTGCTCCCCACCTTCTATCTGCCCCATGATCTCGGCGACATCGTACCTTCCCACATCGGGAGCCCTGTAGACCTTCCGGGCCTTGAGTATGTTCTCACCTTCTTCCGGCATGTAGTAGAGGGTGACCTCGATGGACCTTGTGTAGTCTACCGTCCTCTCGCTATCGGAACCGAAATGGACCTGGGCCCATATATACAGGTCCGCTCCACCGACACCTATGTGGAAGTTGTCGACCTCGAAGCGTTCTTCCTGGGTCATGACCTGGATGTTATCGTCCCCCACCCCTCCGGTGAAATTGTGACTGACCTCTGCGATCGTCCCCTGAACGAAACCATGGGAGATGTCCTCGCTCGGGAAGAAGAGCCCCTTGGTGGTGTACATGTCCAGGCATCCTGAACTGGCAGTGATCGACACGATCAGAACGAGAACGAGAACGGTCTTGTTGCACTTCACGATCAGGTATACTGACTGACAGCATATAAATGATACCGAAAAAGAGTGAAATTATCCGACCTCTACCCTCTTGAACTCGTTGGATGCTCCCGTCGGCATCGTGGCATCCATTCCCAGCTTGGAGGTGGTTCGAGTGGCCATGTCCTGTGAGGGGTCCAGCGTGGACCCGTGGGCTCCTCTCACCACCACAATATCCCTGTCCGCCTGGAACCGGGTGGCCAGGGCCCATTCTATCTGTTGATCGTTGAATACATCGATATCGCTGTCAACGACAATTACCTTTTTCATGGAAGGGTGTCCGGAAAAAGCCGCCATTATTGCGTTCTTCGCATCGCCTTCCTTTTGCTTGGTGATGGAGACAACACCGTGGAGCCATGAACAACCCCCCTCGGTCAATCTCACCGCATGGGCCCTGGACACAACCTTGCGGACCGAAGCAAGGATCGCGGGCTCCTTTGGAAGTCCCATCAGAAGGAAATGCTCGAAGCCACCGGGAAGAAGAACATGCATGATCGGATCCCTTCTGACCAGAACCTCATCCACTGAGAATACGGGCTCCCCGGGTTCCATCCCCGAATGGTCCAATGTGGATGTGATGTCCACGAAGGGGCCCTCGGGGGCCCTTTCATCGATGAATCGTCCCCTGATCACGATCTCCGTTCCAAGCGGGGCTCCGAGCCCCCTCTCGTTATCTGTCGGTGAGAAGATCGAAAGTGCCTCTCCATTCGAAAGCATGTGAAGGGTCGATGCCACTTTCATCTCATCCTTTCCGTAGGGCAGGGAAATGGAACCTCCCAGAAGTGCTGAAGGATCCGTTCCGATCGAGACCACCGCTTCAAGGTCCTGTCCCTCCTTTCTGGATAGGTCGATCATTGTCTTCAGGTGTCTCGGAACGACCCTGACAGCGAATCTGCCACTGCCCATATACATCATTCTGTGGAACGATACATTGGATGCATCTTCCCAGCCTGCATGGAATATGCCGGAAGTGACGTAGGGCCCCCCATCGCTCTTGAAATATGTGGGGAGCGGCAGATCATCCGGATCTATTCTGGTGTACTCGTCCGGCATCTGGACCATCTTGAACTCTGATGGGGAATCCATAGCTTCCATGATCCTCCCGGGAATTCCCGGAACTTCGGTGCAGAGAGCCCTTGCAAGAGATGATCTGGTCGAGAAGATATTCCCCCCCAGCCTCCATCCAGGCATTCCTTTAACAGGGGCCATCCATGAGACGCTTTGATCCTCCAGTGAGACCCTCGCCGCACCAAGATACGGATCCACTTCATTTTCCA
>JAYEPK010000179.1:0-1027 GCA_034723935.1 Thermoplasmatota archaeon | reverse complement strand
TGCACTCTGAGGATCGATCCGTTGTAATCATGTTGGGGAATCTTGATCCTTTCTTCCTTTTTCACTTTCAGATATGGAAAGAGATCCCGGTAGTTCTTTGTCCAGTAATGTATGGTGTTCCTGGGGACCTTCCTGCCATATATCTGACGGAGCATATCGCTGCTCTCCTGGAGTGAATACCCCAGATTGTAGAATGTAACCGCTTTCAGGATAAGCTCCGGATGTTCTGTTGCATTCTTCAGGGGATTGTTCGAGAAGGTGCTGTTGCACGATCTGCAAAGATATATCTGTCTGGATCCGTTCTTTGTGATCCTTTTTCCATGTTTGATAATAGATGAAGAAGAGCATTTAGGGCATTCCATTGGAATACGAGAGGTTATCTGATTTATTAATCTAACTGTACAATATTCGATTGGAAATCCATTTTCACATAGTTGAAATTCGAAGGGTAAATATTTATCGAGAAAGTGAGCTCATGTGGATGTGCCTGAAACAAAAGTTATGATAATTGCCCATGACCGGGAAAAGACGATAGCTTCCAAGATCCTGCTTCTTAGATACCTTGTCAGGGACGTATGCTCTCCTGATATTGTTGTGGTCGACAACGGATCCACGGACAGGACAACGAAGCTTGCCCGGAGATGCGGCTGCAGGGTCATCGCTTTTTCCAAAAGGCTGGAAAGGGACAGTATCATAAGACGGACCTTTGAGGCGGGGAAAAAGGGATTTCCCGACATCCTGGTGATCATTGATGTGAAAGGAGAGAACCCGGCGGATGATGCTGCAAGTTTGATCATGCAGAGCGTCAATGAAGGAAGCGGGTTTGCCTCCGCCTTTGTTCAATCCGTAAAAGACGACGAGACCATCGGATGCTGGGCAATGAGCAGAGAGATTTATGAGAAGATGAATTTTGATAATGGAGAGATCGATACCCTGCTGCTTGAACTTGCACGATCGGAGAACCTCCGGTCAAGGACCGTTTATGAGACGGTCGAGATCCACGGAAAAAGAAAGAGGACCAAGTATC
>JAYEPK010000178.1:0-4927 GCA_034723935.1 Thermoplasmatota archaeon | reverse complement strand
ATCAATAATTGGATTGAACGGGCCAAAATTGATCTCAAACATATCGAGCGGTCATTATTCTGTAGATATCATGTATTCAGACAGATTCATGGATCGATTGAATGTTACTATCGATGCTAAACATTCCCTGGCAGATATTTGGAGTGATGATCTGATATACGATCTTAAAATAAACGTTTCAAGTAACAAATGGGAATTCGATCTCACACCCAACTCAAGTACACCACTGGGGGATTATTCGGTAAGGGTTGGCGTGGTGGATCCTTGGGGGGCAGGCGAGTTCAAGGAATTTCCTGATAAGTTCACGATCTTCAATGTCAATGATCCTCCCGAGATCATCGGAACTCCTTTGAAAAACTGTATGGAAGATGCAGAGTTTATATTCGAACCCGATATCTTTGATCTTGATCCGGAGGATGTCCATTCTTGGATGATCGATACCGATGCCACTTTCCTTTCGATCGATCCATCGACCGGTAGGATCTCTGGCATCCCTAAGAATTCAGATATCGGGTCCTACACGGTAAACATTGTTGTGAGAGATCAGGGAAGTCTGACAGACGAAATGAACTTTTCATTGACCGTTGTAAATGTGAACGACCCCCCTGATATACTCAGTGATTTCCCCGATCATATAATGGAAGATTCATTCTTTGAATTTGAGTTTAAAGCATTGGATATAGACCCCACCGAAGATATTCTCCTTTGGGAGATGGATACAAATTGCTCGTTCCTTGTATTTCAACGGTCCGAGGGCATCGTAAGAGGAACTCCTGCGAACAAGGATGTGGGTTCCTATTTCATTTCAATAAATGTGACAGACGGGAACGGAGGATTCAATGAAACGCTTTATCTGTTCGAAGTTCTGAATACCAATGATCCCCCTGCACTGGTAGACCCTCCCACTGATATCGAAATTTACGAGGATACGTCCTATTCCATAAGAGTTCTTCCCGGATGGTTCGCGGATGAGGATAATGATATGCTGGATATTCAGTATTCAACTCCGGGAAATCTTTTCCTGACACTGACCGATCAGAACATACTTGTGATAAGGCCGGTAGCAAACTGGAGTGGTGAAGAGACAATTTCCTTCTACGCCTCGGATGGGGAGTTCGAAGTGGGTTGGAACGTGGTCATCAGGGTTCTTCCGGTCAATGACGCACCGACCAATATTTCCATATCAATAAGCAAATACAGATTCAGCGAAGATGAGGATCTGGTGATCTCCGGGAATGCTAGGGATGTTGATCTTGAATATGGTGATCAACTGCATTTTTCCTGGTTCGATCAAGATGGACATCTCCTGGGTATGGGAAAGACGTTGGAGATCGATCTGGAGGCTGGAGAATACGAGATCATTTTGAATGTGACGGACCAAAAAGGTTCCGGATCGGAGACAAGTGTTTTCATCGAGATATTCAGGGAAACTACGTTCCTTGAGACATATGGTCTATTATTGATCTTAATATCTGTGATATTTTCGATCATCATTCTTGTTGTGGTCGGTATATTCGTTATGAGAAGGATGGGTAGAAAAGAACAGGAAAATAAAGATAGTGAAGATCCGGTTGAAGGAGATAATTTGAGCATGGGCGCGGCAGGTAATGGCTTCTCGGCAACAATGATGAGTGGAGGACAACTTGTAAAAAATGAACTTCCCTCGTTCATGAAGCAACCCGAGGAACTTCCTCCTCCGGGTGAGCCTTTTCCAGGTCCGACAGCTCAGCTCCCCCCAGTCACCTCGGGGCCGGTCCCAACTCCTGAAACCTCGGAGTATGTGAGGCCACAACATGATGATGCATCAAGAGGAGGTTTCAAAGCTCCCCCATCACCTGCAGAGATGACATCTCAACTACCTCAGCCGTTATCCACATCAGATCAGGAGTATTCCTCAGACCAGGCCGATCATTCGAATCCACCCTCGGTCACATCGGTTCTTGATCAGCCAATGTTGGAAAATTCCCCATTATCTCCGGCATTCCCACAAATGGATCCCCCCTCAGCTCGGCCTGATGATATCAACGCTGAGTTCAACAGCCCGGTATGGTCTCCGGAGATGGTGGGATCAAGAGTGGCAAGTGATGCAAGATCAGCAGTAGAGATGCTTCATGAACTCAATCAACTGAAGACGGAGGGGGCGATTACCGAGGAAGAGTTCCAGATCCATAAGAAAAGGCTTCTCAGAAAGATCTAACATTATCACTATTTGAAAAAGGAGATCGGTGGAACCTGATCATATCTTCTTTCCGAACTTCACTTTGGAAATATTTTTCTTCTCAAGCTGTCTGAAGAAGGAGTATGACCTCTTTTTCAACCTTTCTTCGATCTCTCTTGGGACCCTTTCTTCGGACCCAGATATCTCGTCAACATCGAACCTACCCACATCGAAGATCATCTTGCACGCCTGGCTGTAGGTTGCGATCTTGAACCGCTCCAACTGTTCTACCTTTTCCTTCTCAATATCTTCTGTGGGTTCGAAGACATTTGAGATACCGTGTGTTTCGGCAAATACAGTTTCGGAGAACAACATATTTTCATCGAAACTTCCCTTCCCAGCCATGGAAAGGATGAGATCATACAATTTCGTTAGAGAGATGTATCCATCTCTTTTCTTCCTTGCCTTCTTCAACGATCCCTTGGGATATCTTATGAAGAGCGGAACCCTGAGCACCTCATCGAATAGGAAAGTGCCATGGCCGAACTGGTCGTGTTCCCCAAGCAGCTGTCCATGGTCGCTTGTGATAATGATCAAGTTGTCCCTGAGGAGGTCATCTTTTTCCAAAGTTCTCATAAGGTGATCAATGGAAACCGAGATCATTTTCACTTCATTGTCATAGGCATTTTCAAGTTTCCGGATGAAACCCTCATCAACTGTCTTCTCGAACAGATTATTATTCATGTTCAGTTTCATCGAAAGGATAGGTCTTCTGAAGTAAGGTTCATGTACCTCCATTACATTGATCATGAAGAAATGCGGGTGATCCGTTCCCGCCCAGGTATTCTTTTTAAAGTGATCCACCATCTTCTTGGCTCCTTTTTCCTGCGGCCAACGCTGGAACCTGAACTGATACCGGTGGAATAGGCTCGTTGCCGGAGCCGAGGTGGTGATCCGATTCAACATGCCCTTGAACAGAAGACCGATCCTTCCTTTACAAAGAAGGTATCTGATCATTCCGGAAGTGCTATCCATCTCCCTTCTCAGCCGAAATAGTTCCTTGCTTTCCTTACTGCTGAGGATATCGAACTTCGTCTCATGCAGTATCTCGATCTCATGATCAAAACCCGAATATCCAAAAGAGCTTGTGATGTATGGATTTGCTGTAAGGAGATGATTCTCAAAACCGAGTTCCTTGAGTTCATCCGTCAGGAAACCGCTCCTGTCCTTAATCACGACGTTGAATGCTTTTTTTTCCTTTGTCTCATGGGCTCCATGCAAGATCGGATATTTACCTGTGAAGATCGAAGCATGGGATGGTATTGTCCATGGAGATGGTGCAATGACATTGGAATAGGAAAGGAACCCTCTATCCTTCAGAACATCCCAAACAGGCATGGACCTGTCCTTTCTCAAGGTGTCAATTATCAGAAGTATGATGTTTTTTTCTGACATGTCTGACCCCGCCTCCTCTTAATAGAATTCCTCTTTTATAGTCATAATATCTTCCATGATCCTTCCCGCGAAGATCTTTGTATCGAATTTCCTGGCTTTCCTCAAACAGGCATCTTTCATCCCTGTGAAATCCTCTTCGCTCTTCTCCATCAATATCTTTGAGAGCCCTTCGATATCATTGAAAAGGAATGAGACATCCTTGTCAAGGTATTCCAGTGGTCCGCCTTCATTCACGCAGATGACGGGTTTGCCGGAAGCCATTGCTTCCAGCGGGACCATTCCGAAATCCTCGTCAAGAGCGCTGAAGATGAATGCACTGCATCTGGAATATGCATCCCTCAGTTCTTCATCATCCGATCTTCCCATGAACTCGACATCTGCACCAAGTTTCCTCGACAAGCCTTCGAGTTTTGCTCTTTCCGGACCGTCTCCTGCGATCTTGAGCTTCACTCCAGCTTTTGCAACGGCTTTGATCTGCCAGTCAACTCTCTTGTTCCATCTGAGCCCACCGGCACTGAAAAAGTATCCTTCCGGTTCTCTGCAAGAATAAAGCGAGGTCTTGACCGGGGCGCCGACCGCCCTCCTTGGTCGTTTTCCATAGGCGTTCTCATATCTATCCATGACCAGCTCCGAATTGGTGATCACCTGTTGGCTGTTTATGACCTTGGAAAATAGTTCGTGGTCCATTTTTTTTCTTTTTTCAAAGAGGTATTTTGCCATCTGGTACTTCGGAAAGCCCCACTCCTTCATCCTGGAAAGTGTCTGTTCGTGAAGGTCGTAGAAACCTCTCTCCGGAGTGTGGCAGAAGTAGAGGTATGGTGTATTATCCTCCTTCACACGAAAAGGAGATTGATTTCCCGAATAAATTATGAGATCAGCATCAACATCCTTTCTGCTCTTCATTGACCTCATTATCTCGAAATGTTTTCTGGAAAAGGAATCGGGATGCTCTATCTGGTCCACTATGACCATTTTCTCGATACCCGGATAGGAACCGTTCACCCGATCATCATATCCGCATGTGTAGATCCTGGACCCTAACTCCCTTGCAAGAAGATAACAAAGCCTCTCGGACCCGTTGTTCCCCTGGGTCATCTCATTGTGAAGTATTGCTATCTTGATTTGCTCACCTTCTGATTGTCTAAACCGGTTTTGCTGCCTCTTACGTTTCGTTCATGGTATTCATGTAAATAAATACCTTTCAGATGATATGAGCATGAACGGACACATTCATTCACTGCATGGCCGTGATCGATCATTATGCATCTTCGCCCTTTTTGTTCTGGAACTCGTTCTTCAGGTACCTTGCCATTT
>JAYEPK010000177.1:0-1028 GCA_034723935.1 Thermoplasmatota archaeon | reverse complement strand
CCGGATGTTTTCAAATTTTCACCTTTATCGTCCACATCGCTCTGATCTTCACGGCATTCCCCATTGCAGGTGCGGAACCCACCAGGGACCTCGGCTCACCTACCGGAGTTAAGGCATCTCCGGGTAATGGATATGCAACCATCTCCTGGGAAGAACCAATTATCGGGAGCGCGGGAATTACCAACTACAGGATATACCGAGACAGGTCCATGGATGAGGAGGTCATTGTTGGAGAGGTGGAGAAACAGATCAGATCATACAAGGATATCGAGGTCGAGAACCTTGTTACCTACAATTATTTTATAACTGCACTGAGTACCATTGTGGAGAGCGAACCCAGCGATACCGTATCCGTGACACCCGAAGGGGACCCACCATCCATAACGATCCTTTCCCCGGACAACAATACCTTCTTTACAACATCTTCCGTTGATGTCAGCTGGAAGGTCACGGATGAGACATCAGGTATTGCCGGTGTGTATATCTACCTTGATGATCCACCTTATGTGGAAAAGCCTGCCATCGGGGAGCTCGCCTGTAACGATCTGGAAGAGGGTGAGCACGAAATCAGGATACAGAGCATGGATGTCGCCGGGAACACAGCATTCATGAGCCTGCACTTCACGGTTGACCTTGCACCTCCGGTGATCGATATACTGTATCCCGAGAACAATACGATAATAACGGACCGAAGCTTCAATATCACATGGAAAGGTCATGACGATATCACAAGCATCCGGGGATACAGGATCAGGGTCGGTGAAAGCGCCTGGATCGATATTGGGAACCAAACCTGGTACGTATCCAAAGCGAGAACGACAGATACTATTTCCATCTCAGTAGGTGCCGAGGATCTGGCGGGAAATCAGGTGACCACCGGTTTCAACGTCCATATCGATCTTGATCCTCCTGTTGTGAGAATACTTGAACCTACCGATGGATCGTTCCACAATTCATCCAACATCTCGATCGAACTTGATGGATCGGATACGGGAACAGGTATCAGAGGATACACCATAAAAGTGGAT
>JAYEPK010000176.1:0-18282 GCA_034723935.1 Thermoplasmatota archaeon | reverse complement strand
AAATGATGGAGATGACCGATGATATGTTCATTTATTATCGTGCAAAGCTTCAGGGAGAGAACCTCTCGTTGTACAAGGAACCATGCATTGAGTATGATACGGCGATCGGGCCTTCTTACGGAGGTGGAGGTGATGTGGTGGTCTGGTCCGACCCCTATTATATTCTGTTCATCAATGAAGAGCAGGAGAGCGCAAAATGCGATCTTGTGGTCAAGTACGACTACGGGGAGCTCGAGTCCATCGGATATGAGGTATTATCACTTGATGCGGATAATGAGAACGAGATGAAGGAGGGAGATGACAGGATGGAGACCCCCTGGGTGGTATTTTGTGCGGTGGTTATAGCGGTCCTCATGCTCGTTCTTGCATATGCATTTCTCGGAAGGGAGAGGGAACGATCTTGAGGTTCCATGCTGTAACGAGACATGAATGCACAGAGCTCCTGCTTGACCTGTAGGTCCGTTATCTTATGGTGACAAGGTTATCCAGCAGTATATCCGGAACCGTGAAGGATGTTCTCGTCACACCATTCGGGAAAAGGTGGAACGTGACCTCCAGTCTATCGCCGGCATGTACCCTGTGCTCTGCTGTTATCCTGATCAGATCACCGGACCTCAGGGTCCCATTCTTCAGATCACCCTTTGTATCCCTGAGCACCGTGAAGTTGAATCCGTTATCTTCCCCGTATTCAAGTGTGGTCACATTATCACTGCATTTGATCTCCACAAGTGTTCGGTTCAGATCTATCAGATCGCATCCGGTAGATGGTCTGACGGTGAACATCAGTTCCTCTATGCTCTCGTTCGATACCATTCCATGTATGGAAATGATATCGAGTCTGGTAAGGATAAGGGAAACCGTATCATCAACGATGGTCTCCCCCTCTACTGATATCTCCTCGCTGATCTCCATTGCTGTTCCTGCAGCAAGGGAGGCTCCAAGAATTATTGATATGTACAACACTACACCTGGTATCGCTTCCATATTATCCCCCCCAGGGACTCATGGTCGTCTATTGCGGATCCTACGGCCCAGCCTCAGGCCCGAGATCATTTCTCTCTCGGGTCTACTACATTAAAACTGGCACTGTCCCGGGTGCTACATTCAGGTGGGGACTTGTACATACATTGTTATCGAAAAAGAGAGTAGTTTCACAATTGTCATTTGTTACGGTTACCCCCTGTTGAAGTGATTAATAAAGGGAATGAGAGCGCCGGAGCGATCATCTTTTCAAGGGCCCTTGATGCGGTCTACTGTTTGATCAGAATCCGTTCCATCTCCCGGAAGAATATCCCTGAAGAATGTCTCTCGAACCATGGCCTGTGTCCGCATCTGTCCAGAAGATGGAACTCTGCATCCGGGTGTATTTTCATTAATGGCACCTTGACCCCTTCCCACGGGTGCGGGTCCTCTTTTCCATGGATGGCGGTGATCGGGCATTCTATTTTCTTCAGCTCTTTTAAGAGATCCCCGCTTGATCTCATCCCTGAAGCTTCGTTCCACACCTTCATGTTGATGTGCATGTCGAATTGGACCTCTGGATCTTCGTGCTCGATCTCGTTATATACATCTGCTTTTTCCATGAGATCCCCGAACCTCTCAAAGGTGTTTTCATCAGTATCTTCGACTTGTGAAAGTACTTTCATGATCTTCTTTAGCTCTTTGACCTCACCAGGGTCCAGTCTCTCATATCTTGTCTGCATGATATCTTTCGCTTCTTCAGGTATCAAAGGAGCGCATCCAATGAGAACAAGCCTCTTTACCATCTCCGGATGCCTGGACGCAAGCAGGATCGAAAGGAAGGCTCCCCATGACCATCCGACAAGTATCACCGGAGGATTCCCCTTGACGATGATCTGCTGTCTGAGCTCCTTCACCTGCCCCTCCACAGTGTCCTTCGTCTGGAACGGTTCCAGGATCCCTGCTCTTCTTCCCAGCGTTGATGCAAGCGGCTGGAGCTCCCCTGCTGCTCCTAGCCCTCCATGGACCACAACGATCTGGTAGGGTGTCTTACCGTATCTTCTGACAGTGTCCATATGGATCCATTCCAATTTCGAATGGTGATGATGAGATAATAAGTATTTCATATTGGTTGATTCATGCTGTGACAGTTTCGGTCTATGGAAGGTAGCACGGATGAACCCGGTCAAGAAAGGTGTTTTTGTTACGGTGGGAATGATCTCACTGGTCCTTGGATTGATAGGTATTTTCCTCCCTGTTCTTCCAACGACCCCTTTCCTTCTTCTCTCTGCATATCTTTTCGCAAGGAGCTCGGATAGACTTCATAAATGGCTGCTTACGAACCGGGTATTCGGTAAGTACATTAGCAATTATGTCGAAGGCAGGGGGATCTCCCTTGCACACAAGATCATTACCCTGGTCCTCCTATGGGGAGTTATACTGTCAACTGTCCATTTTTTCGTATCCACTCTATGGGTTCGAATACTGCTACTTGTTATTGCCCTCTCCGTAACCACACATATACTTTGGATCAAGACCTACAAGAAAGAAGATCAGGGAAGTTGATCCACTCCCAACAATTATTAGCGTATCCGTTATTATGGGATACAGAAACATGAAACCGATCATTGCTCCAATCTTATCCCTGTTGGCTGTATCCGTGCTTCTTTTCAGTTCGATCTCTGTGGAAGCTGAGGATTCCAGGGAAATAAAACTTGTGTTCATGGGAGATGTGGTCTTCGACGGAGAGATAGGGGAGCGTATCGAAACCTACGGAACGGAATATCCCTTCGAGAAGATGATGCCCTGCATCAATGATGCGGATCTGACCTTCGCAAACCTGGAGACCCCTGTATCGGATCGAGGACAGGAAGAGGTTGGAAAGTACTGCACCTTCAGATCGGACCCGGAGACCATCGGGTGCCTGGAGGATGCCGGAATCGATGCTGTTTCCCTTGCCAACAATCACTGCCTGGATTACTCCTACGATGCCCTGAACGATACCATGGAGTGCCTGGATGATGCAGGGATCGGACATGCCGGGATATGGTATGACGATCCCATCGAGAACGCAACACTGCAAAGACCTGTGGTGCTTGAGGCAGGAGGAATTACCTTCGGATTCCTTGCATATACTGAAAATGTTCGAGATCACTGGATGGCAACAAGCGAGCTCCCGGGCCCTATGCCGCTTGACAGGGGGTTAATGGAACGCGACATCGATCATGCTAGGGATCTGGTCGATGTTCTCATTGTATCGATCCACTGGAGGAAGTGGCCCCAGTACACCGAAGCTCCGGAGGAGAGCGATATAGAACTGTGTCATGATGTCATAGACTGGGGAGCGAACATGATCATGGGGCACGGTCCTCACACGGTTCACGAAGTTGAAGGATACAATGATGGTCTCATCTTCTACTCCCTCGGGAATGCCGCAATTGATACCGCAGATGAAAGCTCCGATCATTCCTATATTGCAAAGGTGAGCGTCGATGGAGAGGGGAGCATATCTTCGCTGGAGCTGATACCCACATACAAGGAAACGCATCGCTACGTTCCCATGGGAACACCGATGGGGAGGGACGCCTCGATGGGTTTCAACATCTCCTACGAACAGGTCTGGGATATGTACGACAAGGACATCTACGATGCCCTGGATGGTGAGGGGGGGCTGGAGGTCATGCTGCTTCTGAGGGATTCTCCGTGGTACTTCAAAGGCTTCCTGTTGGTATCAGCGATCATCATCGTTTCGGGCACTTCATATATCGTTCATATGCTGATAAGAAGAAGGAAAGATAGAGGTATTTCTTGAAATACTGCATAAAGGTTATCATACATGGTAACCTATTATATGTTTGATAAGTTGGATTCAGATGAATTCGCAAAGATGTTCAAACCAAGACCTGTACTCAGTATCGAAGAGGCCTCCGCGGTTGATGGAAGTCCTCAATACACAAATAAGGAAAGGGAGATAGGTGAGGTGATTGTTGCCGGAAGTGGACGAAAAAGGAAAAATTGAGAGGAGATAGTATTTAAAGAGTTGAGGTTAAATGAAGAGAATTCAATGGATATCCTTGATCATATTTTGTGTTTTTATTATTACAGTGATAATCCTTATCCCAATCCTTAATTCTCATTTTAAGACTCTTGATACAATAGATGGTTGGATTATTGATTTCAGAGATGGACATAGAATTGAAAATGCTGATGTTGGCTTGTATATCTCTGATGGTTGGGAAATTAAAAAGGTTGCATCAGCTATCACCAATTCAAATGGATATTTTGAATTTCATGATATCAGGAAATTGAGTGAACAATTGGAGGATTTTGAATCATATTATATCCAAGCTACAGGCGAATTCCATTTTGGATCATTACATTGGATTGAGAAATTGAGAGGTCAAGATTATACTCTGGTCCCAGGAGGAAAGATTGGCGGACATATATTGAACCACAATCCCAATAGAAACTCATTCATCACTGTTAAGGATCCAAATGATGAAAGAATATACTGTAAAAGTGTCCATAACAACACCCCATACGTTGTTGATGCTAATTGGTTTTATTCAAATACATTCAGTATTAATTCGGATGGATCATTTGAAAGCCCTTTACTTATGGAAGGATCATATACAATCAATTATATGATTGAGAATAGTGGTGCTACGGGATTTCAACCAATTGAAGTTACAAATGGGAATATATCAACATTTGATATTCATTTTCCAGCTGATGAAGCACCATATGTTCTTGAATTGGAAGCTAATCATGATGTTGTTGCTATTCTGAAATTCGATGAAAGCATTATCCAAAGTGGAATTATCCGCGATGAGCAGTTAGTGTTTGGACTTCCAGATGTGGGTAATTATTCAATCTTTGTACACGATATTATCGAACCATATATGTATCATTTCGATTCAGAAATTGAGATCATCACAAATTATACAAAATATGAAATTGAGATTTACGAAGAATATATCGAAGATCCGGGTGATTAAAATAGAATGACCATTAGGAAACACCTTCCCGATTTCGCCGAAGAAGGTAAATCACTTAAAGTTAAGAAATGAATAAATATTTGCTCACACATATATGTGTGGTAATATACATGCCAAACATTACACTATCTCTTCCAGATGATATTTACTCTATCATGAAAGAACATGGAGAGATCAAATGGAGTGAAGTTGCCAGACGAGCAATCTCAGAATATGCAAAAAAACTTTCGTTACTGGATGCTCTAACAAAAGATAGCGAGCTTACAGAAGAAGATATTATGGAACTGGACGAAAAGGTCAAAAAAGGTATCTACAATCATTACAAAAGGAAGAAATCAACATGAAACTGGTCATTGATTCGAACAGAGTGATGGCTGGTTTAATCAAAGATTCTGTAACTTGAATGATAATCCTCAATGATGCCTTTGATTTCATCGCTCCAGAATACCTACTTATTGAGGTTGAGAAATACAGAGAATATCTTATGAAAAAGGCACATCAGAATGAAAGAGAATTCGATCTGACCCTTTCAGCATTAATCGAAAGTATCTATTTTGTTCCTACCCCGGCCAAGCCGGAACCAAACAGGGTTGATCAATCAATAAGCCAGTACATATTTTCGTGCCAGAAAAACACGAATAATATAAGTAAGGTACTAAGAGCGATTTCATTGAACATATGGTTGAAGCAGAAGAGATCATGAGAGATATTGATTCAAAGGCTTCTCTCTTCTCCTTGCGGAGAGCTCTCCTGCGGTAATGGGACGATCATGACCAGATGTTGTTTTCAATATCTCCAAGTAGCAATACCCAGAAAGGGACCAGTCTGATCTCTTTGCCATTGATCTCCATCCTGCCGGACCTTCTATCTGTGATCACGACCCCATGAGGGCTCCCCTTCCTTTCCATGAATCCGAGGAACTCTTTGGATACTTTGAAACTGTCAGAGGATTTGACCTCCACAGGGATGCACCGCTTCCTGTCGGATAATATGAAATCAATCTCTCCGTTGGACCTGATATAATTGAGGTTCCTTCCGTTGGATCCGCAGAACCTGTGCAGACAGACTCCGACCATGTTCTCGATGATGAACCCGATGTTGCTCCCCTTCAATTTGTGTTCCCCGAGAAGTCCATTGCGGATTCCCTGGTCCAGCAGGAGGTATTTTTTATTGGCCTTCTCCGTGGTGCTCACCTTATCGGAGTAAAGACCGATCTCGATGAGTAGATAAGTTGACTTGAGGAACTCGATATAATTCTGCACCGTGGACCTGTTGAGGCCGGTGACCCGGTTCATGGATTCATAGGAGAGCACCCTGCTCTGGTTCTGCGCAATGAACGCGAAGAGGATCTCGAGCGATCTAGGGTTCCTTATTCCGAACCTGGTTACGATATCCTCGTAAAATGCCCTTTTCGGAACATCCTCGTAGAGCCTCCTGAACCATCTGTTCACATCATCCTGCATGCCCCGGAGCTGATACCATTCGGGGAACCCTCCGACGAGCATGTATTCTTTCAAATGATCGGATACAGCATCATAATCCCTTGATAGTTCGATGGTATTGTCGTTGTATGCTGGCATACCGGGTCCTTTCCCCAGGGAGCCCAGGAACTCACCGAGATCGAATGGATACTGGGTCAATGATACTATCCTTCCTCTCAGATAGGTGTTCGCCTCCTCCTGGAGCCTCAGGCTCGACGATCCGGTTATTATGAATTGGATGTTCAGCTCCCGGTCGTGGTATCCCTTCAGCCATCTGTACCATTCCTTGATGTCCTGGACCTCGTCCAGGAATATATGCCTCACACCTTCCTTTGCGATCTTTTCCAGATAGTATTCCAGGGGGTCCCGGACAGGCTCCTTGCAGAGTGAGGCCAGCATGGGATCGTCGAGTGAGAGATATAATATGTTCTCGGGTTTGACCCTGGAGGAGAGCAGCCGATCGATAAGGAGGTAGAGCGTTGTGGTCTTGCCCGCTCTCCTTGGTCCCAGAAGCTGGACGATACGCCCTGTGTCCATCTCGTCGAGTATCAGGTCCATCTCCTTTCTTGCCAGCATCCCCCTGGACTTCTCCACCTTTCCCGATATCCACCAGGGGTTCGTCCTTTCAAGGTATCGCTCGAGGTCTTTCATGTTATTGTATGTTATGATGTACAATAATATATAATTATTGCTTATTATGATATACAATAATTCTGAAATAATGTAGGTTATGATCTACAATATCATTTTTTTTCTCAAGCTCCACGAGAGCTGCCATCACCAGGGATTCAAAAGGGTTCGGTCTGGCAGCGTTGGAAGAGGCGGAAGCGTGCCTTCTCACATTGTTCATCGATCTATCGAAAACTGCAGGAAGGTGATCGGAACGATCCGGAACTGTGTTGAGGACGAAGTCCTGAGACATTTCATTAGGTTTAGGTTGATCGCGAAAGCGGATGATAAGGTCTTTAATCTGCCGGGGTCAATTCACAACAAAGTATATGTATTCATATGCATATGCATATAACGGCGACAAGTATGGCAAGTAGAAATATTGCAATAACAGAGGATATCTATTTCATATTGGAAAAACGAAAGATGAAAAATGATAGTTTTACAAAGGTCATATCTCGATTGATCCAGGAAAATGATAAACCTTCGAAGTATTTTGGTGTTTGGAACGATCTATCCGTGGAAGAGGAAAAAATGATCAAAAAGGCCAAAAAGGAATTACGAGACAGCTGGAATGATCGAGATATTGCATGATCTTGTGAGGTGTTCAATTGAATTGTATCGATTCAGATTTCGCCATCGCAATATTGAAAGGTAATTCCGAAGCAAAGGAATTACTGGATGAATTGGAATCTCAAGGAGAAATATTCATAACAAGTATCAGCGTGTTTGAAGTTACATACACTAGTCGAGGCATTTCCAGAAAGAAAGAAGAAACGTTAATGAATTTTTTGGACACATTGAAAGTATTACCATTGGGGAAAAGAACTGCACTGGTTGCAAGCAAGATCGGAACCCAACTGGTCAAAGAAGGAAAAATGCTTCATCCGATGGATCTCCTGATAGGAGCAGTCGCATTGCAAAATAATATGCCCCTTGTTACGAACAACAAAAAACATTTTTCAAGAATAGAAGGGTTGGAGATCATTTGCTGGTGAGTTGAGGATATTATGAAGCATTCATGAACAGGTTCTCACCCGTTCTTCCTCTCTAGCTCCACGAGAGCTGCCATCACCAGGGATTCAAAAGGGTTCAGTCTGGCAGCGTTGGAAGAGGCTGAAGCGTGCCTTCTCACATTGTTCATCAATCTATCGAAGGCTTCCCTGTCCTCCTTCCGGAGAGCTCTCCTGAAGCTTTCCCAGCTTCGTATCTCATCCTCCAGGAGCATCCGGTACGTCGGACACGTCTTTCCCATCACGCAGCCTCCTCGGTGCTTCCCCGGGAGCTGTAGTCCTCTATCATCGTCTGGAAGGGATGAAGCGGAACGAGATCCCGCCACCGTCCTCCCCTGGTAACTATTCTCACCCGGTTCCCGGACCGTTTCGCAAGGGAAGCCCAGTTGGAACAGACAGGGCTCATGAGAGCGAGAAGCTCGCTTTCTCTCCCTCCTCCGACCGCTGATATCAGCACACATGCTCCCCTGTCGGCGGTCTCTCTGAGAACTGTCATGCAGTTGCGCATCATTCCCTTTGCCTCCCGGATATCGACCTCCGGGTCCGAGAAGAGGGAGTCCAGGGAGGATATGATGAGCAGGTCCGGAGGTTCCTGAAGGCTCCGGACGCCTTCTCTTATCAGAGAATCCATCTGATATGCCGTGAAGGCCCTGGCGATCATTATCCTCTCCAGGACCGATCTGGGATCCTTTCTCTGCATCCGCAGGACCCTTGCCATGGAGAACGGGTCCGCCCCGTGACCTCCGTCTATGTAGTAGACGGAGTCTCCCCTGCTTGCCGCAAGTACCGCGGTCCTGTCAACGAGATCGTGGTTGAGGCGTGTCCTTCCCACGATCAGGTGAAGATCACCGGATATCATTGGTCCGAATATGTCATCGAACACGGGAAAACCGGTGGTGTAGATGCCTGGATCGTTATCTGGCATTTCGGGGCCTCCGATCGGAGAGCCATTCGGGGTTCATAAGCTGTGACAAGGGGGGGGGATGTCCGAAGGTAACGCTCAGATCCCTCTCGTGTGTTCCTCGAGCCAGTTTTCGTGGTCGTCATCAAGGAGCGGGGACAATCTGGCGTATATCTCCTTGTGGTATTCATTGAGCCATGTCCTCTCTTCTTCATTAAGGAGATCCATATCGACTAGGTTCAGGTCGATAGGGCACATCGTGAGAGTTTCGAACTTCAGGAACTGGAACTCATCGGAGCTGAGATCATCGTCATCCAGGACCACTATGAGGTTCTCGATCCTTATCCCGTATTCCCCGGCCTTGTAGTATCCGGGTTCGTTGGAGAGCACATTGCCGGGTTTCAGGGGTACTCCGATATCCCTTGGAGTTATGCCCATGGGGCCTTCATGTACGTTGAGGTAATGTCCGACACCGTGTCCTGTTCCGTGATTGTAGTTCTTGCCCGCATCCCACAACGCCTTTCTCGCAGGAAGCTCGATCTGTTTGCCGCTGAATCCCTTCGGGAACCTGAGGGTCGAGAGACCTATATGACCTTTCAGGACCCTTGTGAACATCTCTTTCTGCTCATCTGTAGGCTTGCCAAATGCAATGGTCCTGGTGATGTCCGTGGTCCCGTTCAGGTACTGACCACCGGAATCCACGAGGTATATCCCTTCCGATCCGAGCTCGACATCGGTCTCCGGAGTACAGTCATAATGGATTATCGCTCCGTGCTCCCCGAAGCCGGAGATAGTTGTGAATGATAATCCGGCGAACTTGTCCCCTTCCTTCCTGAACTCCTTGAGCCTGTTTGCAGCCGAGATCTCTGTCACTCCTCCCTTCGGTACCTCCTCCTCCAGCCATTTCAGGTATTTCACCATGGCCACCCCATCCACGACAAGACAGTCCCTGAAACCCTGGAGCTCCACCTCGTTCTTGACGGATTTCATATCCGTTATCGGGGAGCGTTCCATGTGTACCTTCGTATCACTTTCGATATTGAGGGCGATCCACTTGCTTTCCGTCTTGGGGTTGATCCAGACCCTTCCCCTGAGCTTTGATATGAATTCCCCGACCTCGTCGTATGCATGGAACTCGACAAGGTCCTGGAGGGCCCCTTTCATTTTTTCGGTTATCTTGACCTTGTCGAGGAATAGATGCGCCTTTTCCATTGTGATCACAGCATACGAGATCACAAGAGGATTGAAGTCGATGTCCGTTCCCCTGATGTTGAAGGTCCATGCGATCGTATCGAGCGCTCCCAGGATGTGTGCGTTGCAGAGTTTATCCTCCATCTTCTCTCTAATCCGCAAGAGCTTCTCCTCGACGCTCTCTCCCGTCAGATCCTCGGAGAGTACGATCACCGGATCCCTGGAGGGTCGGGGCCTGTCAAGCCAGAGCTCATCCACCAGATTCGATTCGATGTATTCCAGCAGGACATCCCTCTCCTTGAGTGCCCTTGCAAGCTTCCTTGCGGATTCCACCGAGAGAAGCTTCGGGTCGATGCCCATCTTCTGACCTTTCTTCAACTCCTTTGCAACCCACTCCTCAAGCGTGGGAACGTCCGGCAAGGTCATTTTAAAGAGGTCGATACCGGATCCGGCCAGCTGTTCTTCTGCTTGAAGGAAGTATCTGCCGTCGGTCCAGAGTCCTCCCTTGTCGGATGTTATCACCACATCACCGGCCGAACCCGTGAAACCGGATATCCATTCCCTTCTCTTCCAGCATTTTGGCAGGTATTCCGAATGATGTGCATCGGTGCTCGGTATCATGTAAGCATCGATACCTTCCCTTTCCATAAGCTTCCTGAGAGCCGCCACCCTTTCTTTTATTTCCATGTCTTTCACTCCCGAATGGATGGTAATCGCCTTTTCATGGATAAACCTATTTGTGGGAACCTTGATATCTTAATACAAGCGGTGAGATACGGGTCCATGGAAGAACTCAGGGCGGTCAAGTTCACCGAGACCCGTTCCCGTTTCTTTGCGCATCTCTACCTGATCGATTCACCCGGGGAAGTCAATATCATCCTGAAGAAGCACAGAAAAGAATACAGGAAGGCAAACCATCACTGCTTTGCAGTGAGGTTCAAGGATGAAGAGGGGATATTGACCGAGCAGTGCAAGGACGACGGTGAGGTAGGTCATCCCGGCAAGGTACTACTTGACCTGCTTCAGAAAAGAGAAATGGGCTCTCATGTGCTGATAGTGTCCCGAATATTCGGTGGTGTCAAACTTGGTACGGGGGGAGTATCCAGAGCTTTCAGGGCAGCCGGTGAAGGAGTTTTGGATATGACCTACATCCGTTCCCAGATGTCCGAATAGACCTTGTATATGTCCTCTGCAAGATCGTCCCAGGTCGGGAGCCTGTCAAGGAACCTCTTTCCGCCCTTTCCGAGCTTCTTTCTGAGTTTCGCATCATGCGACAGCTTCAGGATCGCCTCTGCAAATAGCTCGGGTTCCTTCGGAGGAAGCAGTAGTCCATTCTCACCATCTTCAATGAGCTCGGGGGTCCCACCGGCAGCCGTCGCGATAACGGGTCTTTCGAACTGGAACGATTCCAGGATCACCCTCGGGTTCCCCTCGTCCGATGCAGAAGAGAGCACCAGAATATCGCTGCCTGCCATAATCTTCAGGACATCGTGATAGTCCTCGATGAAACCTCTGAGCTTCGTGTTCTCAAGTCCGTTCTCCTTGATATAGCTCTCGAGCTCCCCCCTCATTCCGCCTTCTCCGACGATCGTCAAACGGATGGACGGGTCCTTCTCCTGAACGATCTTCATCGACCGCAGAAGGTGATCCACTCCTTTGTAGGGTCTGAGAGCGCTGATACATATCAGCTCGATGGGTCCATCATGGGAGTGGGGTCTTATCTCGATGTTCTTTCTGACCTCTTCGGGAATGTCAGGATTGAGAGAGGGATATGTGATTATCTTCTCCGGGGGAACACCGAAGGAGATCATCTGGTCCCTGATCGATGTTCCGGTGGATACGTATTTTGTCACATTACCCATATGGATGTTGTTGGGAGGGTCGGACATGTCCTGGACCTCCTTCAGCATCTCCTGTCCTGTCATCCTGGAGAAGAGGGAGATAAGATATCCGTAGGCTCCGCAGGCATGGGCGTGGATGATGAACTTGCCGTGCCTCATCCTGAGCCTGATCAACTGGAAAAATGTGATCGGTGGAAGCAGGAGATAACGGATCGGCTTCGAATGGTCAAGAAGGAACGGCTGTATCCTGAGGACCTCGATACCGTCCATGTTCTCCTTTCCCGGAGCATTGGGGTCCTTGCAGGTATAGACGATGAAATCCACCCTGTCCTTGAGCCTGTTCATCAGGTTCGAAAAATAGGTGGAAGCACCACCCTGCCGAGGAAGGTATACCGGAGATCCGATCAGTACCTTCGGTCTTTTCTCCTTCATATCGGGGCACCATGTCCAGTGATCGAGAGCAGTTGTTTGAATCCTTGTTGATATATAATCTTTAGTGTGGGAAATATTCTGAAAGGAATTTTAAATATATGGATGATACGTTAAACCGAAAGAGGAGCGGTCGAATTGGAAACTGCCACCACTATCCTGTTGCTTTCTGCCTTTGGTCTTGTTCTTATACTGGCATGGACCGTTTACCGTGTCGGTTCACATCGAAGGAAGGCCATGGAAATGGACCATCTCTCCTATTCGATCGGTGAGCGGGAAGCAGGCACAAAGAAGGTCAACGGAGGTCAAAAGGTATCACGTCCCATGCTTCCAAAGGATGATATCCTTGTTGTTATGCACACCAGCAAGGAGAGGCCGTGGAGGACCCTTTCTAAGAACGAGATGAGGAAGGGAAGAAATGTAATGGTGATCTCCACGAGGTCTCCTGCAAGTGCAAGGAAGATCTATCCCGGTATAAACAGGATCATCTGGCTGGACCGGTCCACTGCTCACAAGCCTCAACAGGGAGTTTCAATTATCAATCCGACGAACCTGTCCGGGGTCCTTGACGAGATACGCACGTCCGGTTCCATGAAGGAAGGTTCCGATCTCATAATATTCGAGGGGTTCGAGGATATACTCACTGCAAACGATCCGGAAAGAACGATACGGTTCCTTCGTATGGTAAAGGAGATCTGCCATCGGAGCTCCCTGTCTGTCGTCGTTCCACTTGCATACAAGGCTGTGAAGCAGAGGACCAGGAACCAGCTTCAGGAGGCATTCGAAACGGTGGTGGTCTGAATGGAGATCCCGGGAGCCGAGGGGGAAGAGGTACCAAAGCTCACGGTGGACAAGAGGATCCTTCTTCACCTCTTCGAGCAGAGGCACAGCGAGATGGACTTCGAGGTGTCAAAGGAGGTGGTCCAGGATGGTATTGCGGAAGCCGTCTCGGTAAGAAGGGACAATATTCCAAGGACAATGAAGAAGCTCAAGGAAGAGGGTTTTGTTTTCGATGTCCTGAAGAGGATAAAGGGGCTTCCAAGAAAGAGGAAAGCGTATTTTCTGACCGAGATGGGGCTTGATTTTGCCAAGGATGTCAGGGATTCCGTTGCATTTCACAAGATATACTTCGAGCTTTCTGACGGCAGTCTGAAGAAGGTTTACCTTAAGGATGTCCCGTCCTATCTCAACACTTCCATCCCGCTGGTCGAAGTATACTACATGGTGGGTAAGGAGAACCTGCTGAAGGAAAATGCGATAAGGCGCTACCTGTCCGGGGAGCTGGAAACACCCTGGGAGGTGAACCCGGAAGGTTTCGTGACGTTCGTTCAGGACGTACCTGTTCCGAAGAAGTTCTACGGAAGGGAAAAGGAGCTTTCGGCGATCAATGAATGGTTGGAGGATCGGAAAGCATCCGTTCTATCGATCACTGGTATTGCCGGGATCGGCAAGACAACACTTGCTGCCAGGGCAGTGATGGGAATGGAGGGCAAGATGCATGTTTTCTGGTACAGGTTCCACAGGTGGGATTCGCTCCGGAACCTGCTTTTTTCCATATCCCGGTTCCTGGACCAGATGGGGAGATCGGGTCTCAAGACACATCTTGACAACAATACCGGATTGGAAAAGAAGGAATTATATTCCCTGATCGAGACGAGCTTCAAGGATGCCAAAGTGTTCATGGTCTTCGACGATTTTCAGAGGGCAGAGGATGAGATAGTCGATCTCTTCTCCAATATGAAGGAGATGCTACCGTCGATGCCCGGTGTGAAGATGATGGTCGTCGGAAGGCAGGTTTTCCCCTTCTACGACAGATCCGATGTTCTGCTTAAGAAGGTTGTGAGGGAGCTGTCCCTGGAAGGTCTCGACAAGGACAGCTGCAGAGGTCTCTTGAACATTGAGGGAATGGATGAGGATATCTTCTCCAGGGTATACCTGATCACCAAAGGACATCCCCTTTTCCTGCAGCTGATCCTGTCAGCCGAGGACCTGGAGAACCAGAAGGATATCAAGAGGTACATCTACGAGGAGATATTCAAGAAGCTGGAGCAGAAGGATTCACTCCTTCTTCAGATAGCATCGGTCTACAGGTATCCGGCTCCATCGCAAGCTTTTTTCACAGAAGAGGGTATTGATTTCACTACGCTGGACCGTTTGATAGAGGCCAATCTGATCATGGAGACATCATATGATGAGTACGAGGCCCATGATCTCATAAAGGAGTTCTTCTACAACCGGCTGACACCCCAGCAAAAACAGTATTATCATGGGAATGCATCGAATTTCTACATGGAGGTCGGCACTGACAGGGCAACGGTCGAGGCGATGTACCATATGGCGATGGGGGGTCAGACCGTCAAGGCCCTGAGATTGGCATCGACCTACGGTGAGAGGATCATTACAAAGGGGTATGTGGAGCAGTTCGCATCGGTCCTTTCACTTCTTGAAAAGGAGATAACAGATGAGACTCAGGAATACAATGCAATGAGGCGCCTCCTGACAGGTGAGGTCCAGATGGTGATGGGTCGGTGGGACAGGGCTTTATCCGATCTCAAGAGGGCAGCTGCAATGGCAGAGGCCGAGGGACGTGACCTTATCATTGCCAGAGCAAATCTGAAGCTTGGTTCCATAGAGAACCGAAGGGGAAACAAGGAAACGGCCGAAAAAAGGCTGAAGAGAGCACTCAAGATCGTACGTAAGATGGAGGACAGGGAACAGGTGGCAAAGTCCCTCCAGGCACTTGGAGAGCTTTATTCCACCAAAGGTGATTTCAGGAGAGCGAAGAAGGATCTCAGGGAATCCCTTGAGATCGCAGAGGAGCTCGGTTTTTCATCTCTGATAGCATCCTGCCACACGAGCCTTGGCATAATCTTCACCAACCAGGATGAACCGGAATCCTCTCTTGAGGAGTTCAACAAGGCGGTCAAAGCTCTGGAAAAGGAAGAGAATGCCCTGGAGATGGCCAGGGTCAAGATCAGTATAGGGACGGTCCTCTCATTGATCGGGAACTATGACCGTTCTATAGAGAACTTCGAGGATTCCATTGAACTTGCAACAGAATCGGGAGATATCAGACAGAAAGGGTATGCCCTTGCAGGAGCGGCCCATGTCTATTTGATGAACAGGGAAACGAACATTGCCAGGGATTATCTGGATGAGGCACTTCAGATTTTCACAGATCTTGGAGAGCAGTTCAAGATCGCGCTCATCAATCTTGATTATGGAAGGTACTTCCTGCAGAAGGATGACAGGAAAAGGGCAATCAAGGCACTCAAGAGATGCATAGGTCAGATGCGGGAGATGAACCTCCCATTCTATACCAGGAAATACTCGGAAGAGATAGTGACCATGCTCAGGAGCAAGGGTCTGAAGATGGACGCGAAGATGTTCATGCTCAGGTGAAAAAGATCAGCTGAACATGTGATAGGGGGCGTTCTTTTCCTGTTCCTCTCTGCGGTCCCGTACCTTTGATAGTGCGTCTTCCATGTCCTCCTGCCGGACGGAGGCATGTTTCTTTCTGATGGCGAACATCCCGCCCTCAGTGCAGAGATTGCGTAGATCGGCTCCGGACATATCCTCTGTTCTGTCGGCAAGACCGGAGATATCAATGCCCTTTGCGAGTTTCATTCCCTTGATATGAATATTCAGTATCTTCTCTCTACCTTCTCTGTCCGGGAGCGGCACCTTGATGATCCTGTCGAACCTGCCAGGTCTCAGCAGTGCCTCATCGATGATATCCTTCCTGTTGGTGGCTGCAATGACACCAACATTTTCGAGAGGATGGAACCCATCCATTTCGGCAAGGAGCTGCATCAGCGTCCTCTGGACCTCTCTGTCTCCCGTCGTGTCCATTCCAAGCCTCTTGGCCCCGATGGCATCGAGCTCGTCTATGAATATGATACATGGGGTCTTTTCTCTGGCCAGCTGGAACAGTTCCCTGACAAGTCTTCCACCCTCGCCGATGAACTTCTGGACGAGTTCGGAACCCACTATGCGAATGAAGGTACACTGTGCCGAGTTGGCAACAGCTTTTGCCAGCAAGGTCTTCCCGGTCCCGGGCGGACCCACGAGGAGAACTCCACTGGGCGGTTTGATGCCGATCTTCTTGAATATCTTGGGATTTGTCATGGGAAGTTCGACGGTCTCCCTGAGCTCGGTTATCGCTCCATCGATCCCTCCGATCATTTTGTAGGTCACCTGCGGTCTCTCTATCAGTTCGGAACCCATGATGATGGGGTCCTTTCCCCTGGTAAGCACCCGCATGACCACAAGATTGTTCCTGTCGAGCCCGACCCGGGAGCCTATGTCCAGGTCTTTGATCTTTATATCGTTGGACATGGTGGTAATGAAGGTCTGGCCGGTGCCGTTCTTGATGATTATCTCGCTGCTGTCCATAACCTCTAGTACCTCTCCCACGAGCATGGGGGGTTTCATTATATCATCAAGCTGTTTTTTCAGGAGGTTCCTCTCCCTCCTCAGCATGTTCACTTCGTCATATACACCGGAGAGCTCCCTTTTGTAAGCCTCTCTCTCCAGGTTGGTTGTGTATTCGCCGGACCTTATCTGCCCTTTGAGTATCTTTATCTCTTCCCTGAGGGAATCGATCTCTTCGATCAGGCCGACATCCTTGTCCGGTCTAACATCTATCATGGGTCTTTCCTTGTCCTCTGTTGATGACATGAGACACTCCGTCCGCCCCTCGAAAGGAGATTGGGTAATTATAACTTATTATCCGGATGTCACAAGGTGTGGATATCTGATGATGAGATTATTTTGGTCATCACGTTGATCGTACAACATGTGATATGGTTGATATCATAAATAAAAAAAAGGAAAGAGGAAAAGGATCTAATGGGACCTTTTCCTCTTTGCAATTCCCACGAAGATGACCGACATCATCGCAAGGGCAATGATCGCAAATGTCGGTTCAAAACCGGGTATCGAAAAACCTTTTTGTCTCACATAAAGCTGATAGTTCGCGACATCCGAGATATCGCCCAATCCCTCGGCCTGGGCTGAAATGATCTTGATCCTTATGGTCTTGACCTGGTTGTACCAGAGATGCCATTCAACAGGTGTTGTCACTGATACGGTGAGGGTCTGTTCCGTCTTCTCCATCACTGCGAACTTGTCCTGGGAGAGCTGTATGGTCCAATCATCCGCCGAGAGTTGGTCCCAGTTCAGGATCTCCACTCTGAGCCTATCGTTGGCGTTGCCCTCGTTGATGAGCCTGAGCTTGAACCCGAGGGACTGTCCCGGGTTGACCTCCTGATAGGGCTTCTCACATCCGATGGAGAACTGGTAGTACTGCTTGACAAATATGATGGCAGTTGAAGCGGGTATGGTGCCTCCACCTATGCCCGGGCTGTAACTCCATCTTCCGGATACTGCGAGCTGTCCCATGGCTGACTGTGATGTCTCGATGGGCACCTGGACAGAGATCGTGAAGGATTGTGTTTTTTGTGCCTTGGAGAAGGTAAGTGCGGGTGGAACTGATACTGGCCATCCACCAGCATCCGCCTGAAGGTTTATTACGAGATACTGGATGCCGGGAGAATAGGGTATCTGGGCTTCCGCGGTTCCCGTGAAGGACACGATGCCGTCCTGTCCTGGTGCGACATATGCTGTCTGTTTTGCCTGTGCAAGTTGTATCGTGATGGCAGGAGCGCCCACGGCCTCGACGTTCTCATCATCTTTGGGAATGAGAACGAATATGCTCCCCAGAAGAAGGATCATCATCAGAAAGGTCGACGCTCTTGCAGCCCTGGATTTTAGGATCATTTGGTTCCACCTCTTTTT
>JAYEPK010000175.1:0-4952 GCA_034723935.1 Thermoplasmatota archaeon | reverse complement strand
CAATTACAAAGATCTGGACCTGGACCTACAGGTGCTCCGGATGCGGAAGGTACTTCGACAGTGCGCAGAAGAATGACGACTGTCCGATCTGCGGGTCTTCCGTAAAAAAGAAGAGAAAACGTTGAGTTCAGGTGAGCGGTTCGATCTTCAGATTCGGATAGCCATGCTCAAGATCAGGCATTATTGCGAATATTCCAGTTTCCGGCTTGATCCCGAAGAAGCATGGAATGGAGTTTATCTTCACAACACGAATGTAGACATCGGACATGTTCCTGATACCCTGTCCTATCTTGAGCCCGGGTTTGACAATTCCTATACCCAGTGTCTTGGTGACCTTGGTCTTGGACACCCCTGTTAGCAGATGCCTCAATGTCAGGGATTCACCATTCAGGTACTCCATGG
The DNA here is from genome assembly GCA_034723935.1 of Thermoplasmatota archaeon. Lineage (GTDB taxonomy): Archaea > Thermoplasmatota > Penumbrarchaeia > Penumbrarchaeales > Penumbrarchaeaceae > JAYEPK01. Next base: position 4,550 of record JAYEPK010000175.1, on the reverse strand, counting down.
TATCGAGTCCCACGAAATCCAGATATGGTCTTTTTTCCGTTCCCCTGAGCATCTGCATCGCCTCCTGCCCTCTCTGCTGAACACCTACCTTCTTGGTCGCCCCCATTGGAATAATGTAGGGTTTTGGGGAAGAGGTGGAAAAATAGTCCAGGAATATCAGCTTCTTTGAAAGCGTTTCCTTATCAATGAAATCCATAAGGTCCAGCCGGATGGATTCCGGATGCTCACCGGCAGGAGGTATCATTAGGATACCGTTTCCGTTCATGATGAAGCTCAGAAGTACAGGTTTCAATAACAAGAAGTACTCAAAGGATGTTACGTTATCATCAACATCCATTATGTTGTAGCTTCCTCTCCGGTAACCACCTTCAAGTATCATGTCAAGGTCCTGAAGACCGGTTGAGAAATGGGTTTCACTATCCTTAATTACTATTGGGTCACCCCTTGGTACGTCCTTGAGGTTCCAGGGTCTGAAAGACCTGAAAATGCCCTTGTGCAGTGTGAAGATGTACTTGGAGTGCTTTACCTCCACTCCTCTTAACTTCTCGAGTGATAGGGCTCTGTAACGTCTCCCCTCCTTCTCACCGAAATATAGCCTTACGACACCACCCGCAAGATGATCGAGGTAGGTAGTATCCTCCATCTCCTGGACCATTATTGCAGAGACATTTGTACTCTGGACAAGAGATACTATCTCCTTCATCTTCCTTTCCGGATTCTCGTACTGCTCGGTTATCGCATCTATCGGATCGAAGAGCATGTACCCTATCGGATCCCCCTCATTCCTGGCATTCAATGCATCGAACTCCCTTTTGAACCAGTTAGGGTCTGCCATCTTCGTATTTCCATGAAAGGGATACATCCTTTTCTTATCACCACCTTCCATCAGCCATGGCAGTTCCACCGCCATCTGGTCCTGGTCCATCCTTGAAAAGATCGTTATTCCCTTCTTGTTCTTGCAAAGAGCCCTCATGCATTCCAGGGAAAACAGGGTCTTTCCAGATCCCGGTGGCCCTTTTACAAGCAGTATCTCTCCAACGTTCTCCCTGAAGAATTTCAGGAGCTCGGGAGGAATATGTTCCACATGGTCCTCTACCATGATCTCATTACCGGGACCGGTTATAATAAAAGTGTCGATTATATTCCGTGGAATGTTGAATAATATGTCCAGGAAAAAAAAACAAAAGGACGACGGTATCAATGTGCATTTCTCGGATAGTGTCGATGATAAGAAAAAAGCAGCCATAGGAAATGTGATGGACATTTTCCAGGGGCCTCTCTTCGAGCAGATGGTCAGGGATACCGTGTCCGAATTCTGCATGGAGGCAAAGTTGATCTTTGATCCGGAGACCGATGAGTTCTACGAGCTAGAAGATCATTTGAAGCTTATTGCAAAGAGGCTCAGCGACGGTGAACATATCTAGAATATCTCACCCAGGTTGGGGACAACTATCCAGAGGGCCACTATCGTTCCGAGGACGGCTTCACCTACCATCAGACCCGTTGCCATCATGTACGTTCCCATTATCTTGAATGTCTTCATCTCCTCTCCCCAGTTGTTCCTCTCTGCCGCCGGTTCAAGATATTTCTTTTCCCACACATCTCTGGCCACCCCACCGGCAAGCATCGGGATCTGGATACCTAGAGGAAGATACATTCCGAGACCGAAGGCGGTCCCCATACCGATGAGAAGTTCCAGGAAAACACCCAGGAACATTCCGAAGAAGAATATCTTCCATTGTATGGCTCCGGAAATGATACCTTTTACGAATATTGTAAAAGCATGAGCCTGCGGAGCTGCCAGGTTCAATGTACCATTCCCAAGTCCAACGGAGAAAATAACAGCGAATATTCCCGAGATTATCGCTCCAGGAATGATCCCTATTGTAAGAGCTCTGACCAGATCATGGGGCCTGTTCCCGCAGTAAAGGCCTATCTTGAAGTTCATGACCACATCACCTGACATGGAGATAGCAGCACCGAAGACCGTGGTCCCCACCAGTGACATCACGATTATCATGGATTGGGACATGTTCACCCCGAAAAGAGGCAGTACCCAGGTGAACGTCAGCATCAAGATCAACAGGACCAGAAATGAAGTGGCAGATACGGGTTCGGTCCCGGTCTCCCCCATTACCTTGACCGCGATCGCCCCCAGTGCGAAGGTCAGAAAAACAAGTAATATTGAAAAAATAATGGATGAGAACCAGTGAAAACCGCCGAATGTGAATATTGCGAAGACCAGAACAGAGGTGATGATCATTACCATCCAGATATGCTGGGCAGGCCACTCGTACCATCCTTTTCCCGGAATATAGACTGCCTTGGATATGTCGTCATCATCACCCTTTGCGACACCCATGACATCCTTGAACACGGTCTTGAACACGGGAAGCATCTTTATCAGAGCCGTGGCCCCTCCACCTAGAATGCAACCTATGGCCATGACCCTGGCGATATCGTATGCAGCCCATGCAGCTGATGTGGGAATCCCATCATATGGAGTACCTACAAGGTCGGTTCCGAAGAACCTCCCCATCATGGATACATCAAAAAAGGTTCCTCCACCCGGAGCTCCCGCCCAGTAATACGGAGTATGTGTCAAGACAGCGATCGGAATGACGATCCACCATGTAAAGGCGGTCCCAAGGAATATGAGAAAGGCCGTTTTGGCCTTCATGAACCATCCCAGACCGAACTGAATGGGTATCAGGGTTATGGTGAAAACAGTGTATTTCGCAGGTTCCGGAGTGAACACTATATCCCCACCGTGATAGATGTTGGATAGGCCTATCTTGGAAGAGACCCAGTCCATGAACGAGATGTCCCCTCCGATCAGCTTGAGAGAAGCCCCGGATTTGAATATCGGAAAATCCCTGATGAATGTGAAGACCGCAGTTCCACCGATCCATGCAAAGGCCTGCCTTATGGATGTCTTGGCCTGGGCAGTTGCTTCTTCGGAGGAGGCGCGGGAAAGGTCAAGAAGTTTGACCATTGCCTCGAACCCCGGGGTCGGGAGCGGATCTTCCACCAGCCATATCCTGCGGAAGATGATGAAGTACATTATCCCCAGAACGCCAGCTATCATTACCGATATGATCGCAATCGGAAGGAGTGAGGCCAGGGCAGATTCTTCAATAAGGGGTACGCCCCCCACCTTCTCAGCAGGGTCTAGTGCAAGGATGTATATCGCAGGGAATGTGAAAACAAAACCTACGCAGATCATGGCTGCACCATTGGAAGCTGTCGCCGCGATATTCAACGTCGGGGGAGGGAGCTTTGCTGCCATGCCCAGAAGATAGACCATGTACCATGATCCTGCAACAACCATCCCCACCTTGAGCCCGACATACTGGTTCACCATTGCAAAAAGAGCCCCTATGGCGATGGAGATCAACACCCACTTCCACGACCAGGCCTTGATACCAAATCCTTCCTTTCTGTTCTTCTCATCAAGGTACTGTTCCAGTGCCCCGGTGTTGAAGTTCATGAACATATCGGGATCGAACCAATGCATGGTCCCCTTCTCGATCTTCTCTATGCCATTGGGAGTCATTGGCTGCCTGTATGTAGACTTCCGCACCCTGGGCATAGCACCACCTATCTCGGTCCAGATAGTAATTCCTATCCAATATTTCACGGAACGTGGTTTGAATATTTAATCCTTGGTCATTGATAAGCAGGGCCCTCGTGACACATCCCGATGATCAATCGAGAACCAATGATCGGTGCTTCTCGAAAACGGGTAGTTTCACCCACCCTCGAATAACATTATAAGTCAACTTTCCATACACTTAAACCTGGGCGGGGCAGGGCTCCCCGGAGAACAGAAGGTGTTATCAGATGTTCACGGTAGAGGTTAAGGTTGGACTGAAACTTGGGGTCAGTGACCCGGAGGGTGCGAACACCCACAAATCGCTGGAGCTTCTGGGATACGATCAAGTAAGGTTCGTAAAGAGCTTGAAGGTCTACAGGATGGAGATCGATGCCCCTTCCAAGGAAGAGGCAGAGAGCAAGGTAGAGGAAATGTGTTTGAGGGTCCTTACGAATCCCGTGATCCATACTCATGAGATCGTGTTCCTATGAGGTGAACCAATGGATATTTCCCACATGTTCGAGGAACTGGACCTGGATGCACCAGTACAAAGTATCAATATCCTGGATGCAGAGGACGAAGCACTCATGGCCCTCTCAAAACAGATGGCAATAGGGCTCTCCCTGAAAGAAATGGAAAGGGTCAGGGATTATTTCCTGTCAGAAGGAAGGGAGCCGAACGACATAGAGCTTGAAGCGCTAGGACAGGCCTGGTCGGAGCACTGTTGTTACAAATCCTCCAAATACTTCATGAAGAGATCCTTCATGGGCATCGATGCTGGAAACGTACTTATCAAGAACGAGGACGCAGGTGTTGTGGAGTTCAACGAGGAATATGCATACGTTGTGGGGCTGGAATCCCACAACCACCCTTCTGCTATCGGACCTTACGGCGGATCTGCCACGGGAGTAGGAGGAATAATAAGAGATGTTCTCTGCATGGGAGCCCAACCCAT
>JAYEPK010000174.1:0-1034 GCA_034723935.1 Thermoplasmatota archaeon | reverse complement strand
TAAAGCAGTCTTGCAAAACCGAACTCGGCATATGGAAAGAGGAAGAAACCAACCGTTCTCGATGGGAGCTGGACCTGGTAGAAAGGCACGAGGTCAAGGACCTCTATGTTCGTATCATACTGCATTATGCCGGTTCGGTCCTGTTGGTTGTGTGTGTATCCCAGAAGATGGAAGGTCTCGTGAAGAGCTATATGGTGCAGTATCCTGTTGTCCCTCTCGCTCATTGAATTGAACACGATCACCGTCATGACAGAACTTCTTGTTTCCGGATCCGCTTCTCCCCAGAACCCTCCTCCGCCTTCGTCCCAGTTGTTTATCTGATGACCTGTTATGTAGAGGATGATGTCCACATTGTATTCCTTCTGGAGCTCTTTAGGCTCCCCGTATCTGAAGAAATCCGAGATAAGGTAGAAGCCGTCAAGGAACGTAACATCGATGGTACTGAACCTGATCGGCAGTACCTCGGCATCGAAATAACAATCGTAATGGTCGAATCCCTCGGCAACTATGTCACCATATTCCGAATCTATGCTATCGACCAGCACGATCCCGACCTTCATTGTTGGATGCGCTGCCCAGAGTCCGATCAACAGGACGGGTGTCATCAGAATCATCAATGCCGCGATGATATGGATCCTCTTGATTTTCACCATGGTAAGCGATAAAATATTGCCTGCAGGGTTTATTAAGGAATATGTTCTGCGTATCGTTTGTAATTATCTCAGTTGATAATGATAGAAGTCAGGATCGGAGAGATTTCATTACGTTCTTTCAGGTCCATTATTGAAAAATCCATCTCCCTTGATCACCTTTTCTTCAGGGCAAGGACTATCCCGATACCTATCAACCCGGAACCAGCCCAGAAGAACGCGTGACCGATATTCATTAGGAAGAACGGAAATACGTCATAATCATAGCCCCCATCGGCCAATCGTGCAATACTTCCGGATACATAGAGAAGGAATCCAAATCCAATAATAGAAGCTCCAATTATCGAGAGGATCATTGATGCTGTCATCACCTTTGGTCTCGAT
>JAYEPK010000173.1:0-1037 GCA_034723935.1 Thermoplasmatota archaeon | reverse complement strand
AAACCGGTCATCCAGTTCGTGGTCGAAGAAGCTCTTAATTCCGGGATAGATGACATCCTCATCATCACGGGACGAGATAAAAGGGCGATAGAGGACCATTTTGACAAATCCTTTGAACTGGAACACCTCCTGGAGATGCAGGGCAAGGAGAAGCTTTTGCAGAGGATACGGGACATCTCTGACCTTGCCGATATCCATTACGTTCGCCAGAAAGAGCGGAAAGGTCTGGGCGATGCCATCCTCTGCGCCAAGGACCACATCGGGGACAGCCCCTTTGCCGTTCTTCTCGGGGACACTATCGTGGAATCAGTTACCCCCTGCACGGGTCAGATGATGAAATTCTTTGAAAAGTATCAGGGTGGGATAATTGCCGTCGAGGAGGTCCCAGAAGAGAACATCCCCAGCTATGGTATCATCGGGGGGGAGGAACTGGAAAAGGGCGTTTATAAGATCACCGACCTGGTGGAGAAGCCCGCGATAGAGGAAGCTCCGTCTCATCTGGGTATCATCGGCCGTTACATCTTGTCCCCGGACATCTTTCCTCTCTTGGAGGAGACCGAAAAGGGCGTGGGTGGGGAGATCCAGCTGACCGATGCATTACGCGTTATGGGTACCCGAAAAACCCTCTATGCGTGTGAGTTTACTGGAAGGAGATACGATGTCGGTAACAAGTTCGACTATCTGAAAGCCAGCATCGAATATGGTCTCAATAACCATCCGGTGGGCAGCAAGCTAAGAGACTACCTAAAGCACCTGGAATTATAACGTCTCTCTAATCTTCAGCTCCTCAAAGAACCCCAAATAGTCCTGGGGGGCGGTGAGGAAGGCGAATTTTTCCGGGTCCGCCTGAAATTGGCAGTAGAGGTCGGGCGAGAAGAGTTGGCACGGGGACTGAATTCTCAGCTCAGGTACTCTTTTGTATGCCTGATTTTTCACCCATCCGTTAGTCAGTTCGAAATAAGCGGCTCCCTGTTTTTCTTGCAGGGGTTGGTAGAGGGAAGAAAAATCACGCGCCACCAGGTTGGCCATCTTCAGGG
>JAYEPK010000172.1:0-1039 GCA_034723935.1 Thermoplasmatota archaeon | reverse complement strand
TCATCTTCATCTTCGCAAGACCAAGCCCGTAGCCTACCCGGCTCATGTCTGTCGCTTCGGGGACATCCAGGTCTTCCCTCATTCCGACGATCCACCAGTCATGATGATTTTTCGCTCCTCCGTGGTAAATATAGAGCTCATCGTCTACCTCAACCGGTCCCCCATAAGTGTTTACCATGTGCTGGCTCCAGCTTCCCTGCGGCCCCCGGGTGAGCCAGGGCTTCGCGGGCTGAACCCTCTCGAAGTCTTTTCCATTTCTCGAATAGAGAAGCTGAACGTCCATCGTGTTTTCTGTGTCGTGAAACACATCGAGAAACCCCACCCACATATCATCCAGACGGTACTGCTTCATCCCATAGAAGGAGTCCTCAAGATTGTCCAATCTATCGTCAGGAACTACGATGGGTTCCGGCTCGGACCAGTGAATCAGATCGGAGCTCCTGGCCTGGAATATCCGCCGTTTGATGTTCCGGCGCGGCTGATGGGGAAAGTGCATACGCGAGAACTGGCTCAAAGCGGGCAACGCGGGATCCTTCCAGGATATTACAGATGCCGGATGGCGGGTGTTGCAGATGTAGGTTCGCGAGTCAGGATCCATACTGATTGACAATACATCTCCAAGACGGGATCCCCACTTTCCGAAGGAGGGACGCTCCTCCTTCAGCTTCCAGTGAATTCCATCCGGGGAAGAAGCAATGGCGTAGTATTCCTCTGGGGGTTTTCTGTGATTGAAGAGGATTTTCCAGCGGTGATCACTGTCCTTTTCGAAGGGATCCAGGAAGACATATCCCGAATGCACACTCCCGATGGGATCCTGCAGTGTTATGTCACCGATCACTACATTGGTGTTTTTACCGTTCTCCTTAACAACACCCAACTCGGGTTTCATCCATTCCACACCATCGTTTGACCGGGCAAAGAGATAGCGAGAGGGGAAATAGCGGGGATCATGGAAGGACAGTCCAGGCCGGCGAAGCTTGTCGTTGTGTCGGATCTGCCAGTCCTCATACCAGCATTTGAAAATCCCGTCCAGGGGGTC
>JAYEPK010000171.1:0-4979 GCA_034723935.1 Thermoplasmatota archaeon | reverse complement strand
CCTGTTCAACAGTCTTTCCATGAAGCATTCACTGATGGATCAGATCAGGGAAAAGAACATGCTCCTTCCTGTGCTTACAACATTGGTACCGGTCTCTGCCCTGACCTTCTTCATGTACTTCGGTGACCTCGGGAGTGGTATGGACCTGGCCGCTTTGACCGCTCCGCAGTATTTCGTGTCCGTCCTCCTCGGACTTGTGATAATACCTGTTATCGAGGGTTTCAAGTACTACGTCAGGTGGTCGGTGGGGAAGGACACGAAGTTCACCAGGTTCGTCAGAAAGAGCAGTGATGCCAGTATTGCCAGGCTGTACAGTTTGAACGACATGCCCCGGATCTTCCAGAAGGAACTGGGCAGATTCATACCCGGGAAGATGCTTGCCAAAGATGGAATTGTCGGCAAGGGGATATCCAAGGTCGGAGGCGGAATAATGAACGCCGTAAAACGCATTCCGGGAAGGGTCGGGAATGACAATGATCTGAAGAGGTTGAAGAGAAAATAGGCCCTCCTGATGATGGAAACGTCTCTGCTGATCGACCCATATAAAATATGAATTGTATGTAAGTGTGATACCTCCGTACCAACATCCGGAGGTTAACATCCATTTTCTTTCAATATCCACGAAACAGTAAATGTTCAAGGGGCCATCAGGACCTATTACTTTAAATATAAACCAAGACTCAAGAGATGGTGATGTCTGAAGAAGAAGAGTACGGGCAGAGTTCCTCGAGAAAGATCCCGAAGGGACTGCTGATTGCTGTGGGGGGGAACGAGGACAAGGAGTATGATCTCTTCATTCTCAGGAAGATCGTGTCCCTTGCCGGGAAGGGAAATAAAAAGCCGGTACGTATCGAGCTCATAACCACTGCAAGTGAGGTTCCGAACGAGGTTGCCAAAAGCTACAGAAAGGCTTTTTCCATGATCGATGGGAACCACCTTGGGACGATGCATATCCACAGCAGGGAAGAAGCAAGCGATCCTGCCCTTCTCAGGAGAATAAAGAAGGCCGATATGATCTTCTTCAGCGGTGGTGACCAGCTCCGGATAACTTCGATACTCGGTGGCTCCCCTGTACTCAAGGAGATACGCAGCAGATACTTCCACGATAATATTATTGTAGCTGGAACCAGCGCCGGCGCTGCAGCGATGCCCGAGACCATGATCTACGGCGGAACAGCAACCGAGGCTCTCCTGAAGGGAGCCGTTCAAATGACAGCAGGCATCGGCCTGATAGGTAGAGTAATAATCGACAGCCACTTTATAAAGAGAGGGAGGTTCAGCAGGCTGATGCAGATAATAGCCTCGAACCCAGGTCACATCGGCCTCGGTCTCGGTGAGGATACGGGAGTAGTTATTGAAAAGGGACGCTACCTCAAGGCCATAGGAAGCGGTCTTGTGGTCATCTTCGATGGACAGGACCTTCGATATACCAATATAACAGATATATCCGAGAACGAAGCTATCGCCATCGAGAACATACGTGTGCACACGATCGTGAAGGGATTCGGTTATGACCTCATGAAGAGAGAATACCTCAAACCCCAGGATATTGACCGGCTCAACCTGGTTAGCAAGTAAAAATGGAGATGGAAAAATGGAGATCCGCGATATAAGGGCTCTTAGAGGTCCGAATTACTACAGCAGGTATCCTGTGATCTTTATGAAACTCGATATCGGCGAGTTCGAGGAGAAACCAACCGATAAAGTTCCAGGGTTCAGAAAGAATATTGAAGAGATGGTACCCACCCTTATCGAACACAGATGCTCGGTGGGTAAAAGAGGTGGGTTCTTTGAAAGGATCGACAGAGGAACATGGGCGGGTCATGTTGTAGAACATATGGCTATCGAACTCCAGTGTCTGGCGAGGACAGAGGTCGGATTCGGGAAGACCTATGATACGGATGAGGAAGGTATCTACAATGTGGTCTTCAGGTATCGTGATGAAGGGGTTGGCATCGAAGCGGGTAGGGAAGCCGTTCGTATTGTCGAAGATCTCTTCTATGGTATTGTAAACAATATTGAAAAGATAGTCTTCAAGCTCAAAGAGATAAGAGAGAGGAATCTCCTTGGTCCATCAACCAAGTCAATTATCGATGAAGCAAAGAGCAGGAATATCCCTGTCATCAGGTTGAACAGGAATAGTTACGTTCAGCTTGGATACGGCATCCATCAGAGGAGGATCCAGGCAACGATGATGGACAATACATCATCCCTTGGTGTCGAGATAGCAGATGACAAGGAGAGGACCAAGGAAATCCTTTCCATGATGGGCATTCCGGTGCCAAGGGGATATTCGGTCTGGGATCCGAAAGACGCCAGAAAAACGGCCGAGATGATCGGATATCCTGTTGCAGTAAAACCATTGACAGGCAACCATGGAAGGGGGATAACGACCAATGTCCGGACAGAGGAAGAGCTGGAGACTGCATTCGAGAATGCAAGGAAGGTTTGCAGAACGGTTCTGATAGAGAATTACCTCGTGGGTTTCGACTTCAGGATACTTGTCATTGACGGTAAGTTCGTGGCGGCGGCAAAAAGAGAACCCGCCTATATCACGGGTGATGGCAAGTCCACCATAGAAGAGCTGATAGAAGAACTCAACAAGGACCCGGAAAGGGGTTTCGGCCATGAGAAGAACCTGACCAGGGTGAAGGTTGACTTCATGACGGAACGCCTCCTGAATATGAAGAACCTGAACCTGAACGATGTCCTGCCCGAAGGGGAAGCTCTTTTCATCAAGTCCACGGCGAACCTCAGCGCCGGAGGAAGGGCGGTTGACGTGACCGACGATGTTCATCCGATGGTAAGGTCAATGGCGGAGCGCATCTCCAATATCGTGGGTCTCAACGTCATGGGGATCGACCTCATAGCCCATGACCTCAGCACACCGCTTGACCCGGAGGTATCGGGGATCATCGAGGTGAATGCTGCCCCCGGTTTCAGGATGCATTTGAGCCCGTCCGAAGGCAAACCCAGGAACATCGCAAAGAACGTTGTTGATATGCTCTTCCCCCCTGGTGTGGATTACCAGGTCCCCATCATAGCAGTAACAGGAACGAACGGCAAAACGACCACGGTCAGGCTCATCTCCCATATTCTGGAGCTAAACGGGGGAAGGGTGGGCATGACGTCCACAGATGCTGTGGTCATCAACAACAATCCCATTCTCGAGGGTGACTACAGCGGCCCTGGAGGTGCAAAGGTCGTATTGATGGATTCCACCATCGATCACGCTGTCCTGGAGGTCGCAAGGGGAGGAATACTCAGAAGGGGACTTGGGTTCAACGAGAGCGATGTTGGTGTCTTCTTGAACATTTCCTCCGATCACCTGGGTGAGGGAAATATAAATTCCCTTGAGGACCTTGCCAGACTGAAAGGCATCATTATCGAGACGATCAAGGAGACAGGACATGCTGTCTTGAACGCTGACGATCCACTGGTCCTCGAGTTCAAGGACAACACAAAGGCCAAGATCATCCTCTTCTCCATGGACCCTGACAATCCGGCATTGAAAGAGAACCTTGAGAGGGGGAACATGAACGTTACTGTCAAGGACGAGTCCATAATCATTCAGAAGGGAGGATGGACCTCAGAGATAGCAAAGGTCGTTGAGATACCGATAACATATGGGGGTAAGGCCGATTTCAACATCCAGAATACAATGGCGGCAGTTGCAGCCACCTCGGCCATGGGACTGAACGGGAAGCAGATAAGGGCTGGACTTGTGAGCTTCAGTCCTTCCATCGGACTTTCCCCAGGGCGGATGAACATCATTGACATAAACGACTTCAAGGTCATTGTCGATTATGGCCACAATATGGGAGCCATCAAGGCGACGGGGGAGCTTCTCCAGCACCTGGCACCTGGAAGGAAAATAAGGATGGCTGCCGGGACCGGGAACCGCAGGGACGAGGATATTACCGAGTACGGACTCACGCTTTCAAAATACTACGACCATGTCATAATCGCCGATACGGATCCCAGGGGGAGGCCTCCGGGAGAGGTTGCGGATCTGGTGAAGAAGGGACTGAAAAATGGAGGCCTCGAGGAAAAGGACATTACCATGATCTTCAACGGCAGGGAAGCCACCCGGGCGGCCCTGGACATGGCCAGGAAGGGCGATATCGTCGTCCTGCAGGCAGATGATGTCCATACTGTCATACAGGACGTTCTCGATTACAAGGAGAGCGTAAACAGGAAAATTGAGAGAGAGATCAAGGTCAAAAAAGAAAAGGTTCCCTACGGTGAGGATTGATATGGAAGAGGTTCTCCGGAGAATTGCTTTATCCCTCGATGAGATGATCGAGTTCCTTTCCGATATAGTAGGCATTCCAGCTGTTGGGCCCCTCTCAGGGGGAGATGGAGAGCAGAATAGATCCGATCATATCGAGAAGACCTTGAAAGGATGGGGTTTCGAAGATATCTTTCATCATGATGCTCCCGACGGCAATGTTCCATCCGGAAGAAGGCCGAACATCGAATTGAAGATGAAAGGAAAGGACCATTCCCGCAGGATCGTGATCATAGTCCATATGGATGTGGTCCCACCCGGTGACCTGGACCACTGGAGTGGGGATCCCTTCCAGCTGAGAAGGGAAGGGGATAGGCTTTTTGGGAGGGGTGTAGAGGATAACGGACAGGCACTCACCGCTTCACTGTTCGCGCTCAAGACCCTGAGGGGCCTGGAGATAGAACCTGTCCATGATGTTGTGATATTCCTTGTCTCCGATGAGGAGGAGACTAACAGGAAAGGGATCGGTCATCTACTAGAGAACGATCTGATCCGGAAGGACGACCTGATACTTGTTCCGGACCATGGAGAGCCCGAGGGAAGGGTCATCGAACTCTGTGAAAAGACACTTCTCTGGGTCAAGATCACCGTGAAGGGGAAACAGTGTCATGCTTCAATGCCACATCTTGGCATCAATGCACTCAGAGCTTCCCGGATGTTCGGAACAGAAGTGGATGCTGTCCTCCAC
>JAYEPK010000170.1:0-1041 GCA_034723935.1 Thermoplasmatota archaeon | reverse complement strand
GGAGGTTTCAATAAGTCGTGATGCTTCAGCGATAGTGATGGATGGATTGGTATCCGGACCGGAGGGTGAGCATATTGTTCAGTTCCTTCTGGATACTGGTGCTTCAATGACAATGGTGCCCAGGAAAGTACTTGAAAAGACCGGGTCCCTGGGAAATGTGATCCAGAGTTCTGTCCCGATACATACCGCAAGTGGTAGTATATCGGTTGACATCATACGTGTGGATCGTATAGAGGTCTTAGGGCAGACAATGAAAAAGATGGATATCATGGCCTATGATATCTTTCCTGATGCCAGAGTAGAGGGTCTTCTGGGACTCAACTTCCTTAAAAACTTCAAGACAACGATAGACTTCCCCGGTGGAAAACTGATGATGGAAGCCTGAAAAATCCAGGCTATCTTTTTAAATCATTGAGCCCTTCCACTTACAGGGACCACAGGGGGAGCTTGTTGAAGTTACCGAAGAAGGAGAAGGCGAACTTCGTATACAAGAAGAGAAGCGCCACGATCAAGACGATACTCTTCAGGTTCGGTGCTCTCCTGCTTGTCATCTTCGCCATTTCCACTATCGTCTACATTGACAGGGACAGTTACGACGATAACAAGGATCACAAGATATCTCCTCTTGATTCCATCTACTTCACGGTCGTATCGATAACGACGACAGGATACGGCGACATAGTTCCTGTTGAACAGGATGCAAGGATCATAGACCTGATCTTCATAACCCTCGGCAGGGCGGCGATGTGGTTCGTAATAGTCGGAACTGCATATCAATTCGTATTCGAGAGGTACAGGGAGGAATTCATGATGAAAGCGACCCAGAAGAGGCTTTCGGGACATACTATCATAGCGGGGTTCTCCACAACAGGGGGATCAGCGGCCAGAGAGCTGATCGCAAAAGGGGCAAAGAAGAGCAATATAGTTGTGATCACAACAGACCCGGAGGCTGCCCAGAAAGCTGCCGATGAGGGTTTTGTTTCAATAAACGGTGACGCAACGAAAGAAGGGATCCTTGAGGATGCGGTGATCAGGAAGGCC
>JAYEPK010000169.1:0-1042 GCA_034723935.1 Thermoplasmatota archaeon | reverse complement strand
TGGACAGATCCCCAAGTCCGGATCTGAAACGACCTGCAATAGCAAGAGCACGTCGCTTTCGCTCGGTATTGCCAGGGATGGCTGAAGATCTTACAAGATTATCTACTCCCTCACGGATCAGGTCGACCAGGGAAAGATGTCGTCTCTTTGCCAGCTCTTCCAAGGCTACCATCTGTTCTTCTGTGAACTGAACTTGTGTTTGAATCATAGTAATTCACCTCTCAAGTCTGTGCTTCCTTCACTTTATCACTTGACTGCTCTTTGAGCAAGCGGGGGACTATGGTCATCTCTCTTCGGCCTTGTTAAAATATCAAGAAAAACCGGTCAGGAAGAACTTGTAGGCAGGTATGATCCTGATGGATATGCCCTTTTCGTTTAGATCTTCCTCCTCGGAGAAAGTTAATATATACCCTTCACCGCTACCCTTGTAATATGAGATCAAGCTCTTCCTTTTTCAGATCGATCCTTTCGTCTTCAAAATTGATATAAATTATTCTTTCCCTGGGTATACCTCTGTCCATCAACCTCCGGATGGTATCAAAGATGATATATGTGGTAACACTTATGATCTTCCCCGTGTCCACGGGGAGCTCGGTATCTCTCTTCTTTATGGCCGGAAGCCCTCCGCTATGAAAATCCCTGATGATCCTTTTAATGGTTTCTTTCTTCATGACAGAGAAATTATATCACATTTCTTCTTCCGAGGAAAGAAAATTAAACAACATGGGTAGGCCCGGTTCAACCGACATATAGGTTGGCCTTTGGTGATCCGGTCATTTCTCGGCTAGCTTCTTCTCGAACCAGGGAATGGTTTTAGCCAGTCCTTCTTTAAGGCTGTACTTCGGGGTCCAATCCAGTATTTTTTGCGCCAGCGCAATATCGGGCTGGCGTACCTTGGGATCGTCTTCCGGCAAATCCTGGAAAATGATCTCGCTCTTAGAGCCGGTAAGTTCGATGATCGCTTCCGCCAGTTCCAGGATGGTCATCTCATTGGGGTTTCCGATGTTCATGGGGCTGATGTTCTCCGATTACACCAGCCCCA
>JAYEPK010000168.1:0-1043 GCA_034723935.1 Thermoplasmatota archaeon | reverse complement strand
GGTTTAGTAAGTTATATATATAATTTATTGCAATATCGCTTTGTGTATATTGAAAGGGATATTTCGGAGCATTTCGATAAGATAAAGGAGATCTACAACACGATAGTTGTCATAGGTCCGAGACAAGCCGGGAAGACGACCTTCCTGAGGAACAGGAAAGGGAAGCAAATATCATATCTCCTGTTCGACGATCCTGATATAAGGTCGCTCTTCGAGAGGGATGTGAAAGCTTTCCAGGAGAGATATCTGAAGGGAAACCAGTACAGCATCCTGGATGAGGTCCAGGTCTGTGAAGATGCGGGTATAAATCTGAAATATCTCAATGATACTGGCAATAATATGTGGATCACCTCTTCCTCCGAACTCCTTCTCGGGAAAGAGGTCCTTTCATATCTTGTTGGAAGAGTCTCCATCATCCGCCTCTTTCCTTTTTCGATCTCGGAATACATGAGGGCAAGGAAATACAGTGATACGGAGCAACTTCAGATCCTCAGGTCAGTTATGGATATGGTCTCTTATGGTGGATATCCAAAGGTCGTTCTTGAGGATGAGAAGGAGCTGAAGCAGGTCCTTCTGAAAGATCTGTACGAGACCATGGTGATCCGTGATATCGCAAAGGTATTCAATATCGGTGATATCGGAGCTCTTGAGAGGTCGGTTTTCTATCTTGCCAATATGTATACCGGACAATTTTCGATTGAAAGCATGTCGAGAGATCTTGCGATCTCTTTCAAGACCCTCAAGTCCTATCTTTCGGCTATGGAAAAGAGTTATCTGATAAGGCTCGTTCCCCCTTACTTCACAAATCCCAATAAGGAATTGATCAAGCAGTCCAAGATATATTTCATTGATAATGGAATGAGGAATGTTATCTCCGGAAATGTAGGAATTGATATGGATGGGCCTTCCTTCGAGAATCTTGTCTTCACAGAGTTGATAAAGCTTGGTTACGAGCCAAAATACTGGAGGAAGAAGACGGGTACAGAAGTGGATTTTATCATACAGTTGGGACATGAAATGGTCCCGATAGAGGTGAAGTTGAA
>JAYEPK010000167.1:0-5003 GCA_034723935.1 Thermoplasmatota archaeon | reverse complement strand
CCCGATGATACAGGTTTTTTCATTTCAAGGAAGGAACGAGATCGGGAAAAAGTGTCCACTTCCAGAAGGGGACCATTTCTATCTCCATCCCCTTCTCCTCGATCCTGCCTTCCAGGTTCCAGGTGATCAATAACAGATGACTGCACTTCAGTTCCCTCGATGCTCTGACAAGCGATCTTGTTTCCCTTTCTCTGAGTCCATCCAGCTCGGAAATGGCAGAGACCTGGATCAGTTTCTCCACTTTTCGATCCCTTGAGAGAACGAGGTCCACCTCATGGTCCTGATAATTCCTCCAATAATTAATGGAAAGAGCAGGGTCGAACGATGCTCTCCTGAAAAGGTCCACCGCCACAGCGTTCTCGAGAAGGTTTGCAATGGGATCTCCGGGAGAAGATGAAAGCAACTGGACCAACCCGGTGTCCACCGAATAAACCTTCTTTGGTGAAGCTGACCTTTCTCTCTGCCTGAATGTGAATTTTTCAACAATGACCAGGAGTGATGCCTCCACCAGATAATGGACATAGTTCTTGACTGTATGTATACTGCCAAGATCAAACCGTTTCATCAGACTCGAATATGTCATCAGGTTCGAGCTTGAATTGATAAGGAACAGGGAGAGCTCTCTCAGTGTACGTGTGTATTTCGGCTTGAACCGAACGATCACATCCTTGTTGATGATATCACTGTAGAGTGTTCTGAGATAAAGTGAAGCATTATCGGGATCCAGTACCGCCTTGGGAAACCCCCCAAGCCTGAGGTATTCCTCTGCAGATCCTGCAAGAAGCTCGACATCTGCACTTCTAAGTGATCCGAGATCCGGAACACTTATCCTTTTTGCAAGAAGGAATTCTCTGAAAGAAAAAGGCAGTAATGATATGGGAAGGTATCTACCGGTTAGATGGGTTGAAAGCTCCGTGCTCAGCAGATTGGCACTGCTTCCTGTTACTGTAAGGTCAACTCCTTCTCTCTGGAGCCTGTTCACAAAAAGCTCCCATCCATCTATGTTCTGGATCTCATCAAAGAGGGCATATCCGGACCCACCTGCTATCCCCTTCGCGATTTGAAAGAGCCGGTCCAGATCATATCGGTCGATACCGACCAATCTCTCATCATCGAAATTGATGTAAGCATATTCCTTATCAGCAAGGAACTGGTGTGCCAGTGTTGACTTTCCCGAACGACGAACACCAAAGATGACCTTTATTGCATCGGATCCAAGTAGAGAGGCTGATCTCTCAATATCCTCTCTGGCAATGAGTTGATCGCTTTCGATCAAAATGTCCTTTTCATCATTTTGTCCAAGAAGGATCATTCTCATCGATCTTTCATCCATGATGTTGAATGAACGGAGAAATATATAAATTTGTGCACTCCACTGCACAAATTAGCACTAAAGTGTGCACCGTAGTTTCTACAATTGGTCATTTGTCACCGGGATTGACCATACGGCATCTGACCTGATCGTCGAAATGGGACCAATGCACCTTTCAAAAATCTCCATCACTATAGCACCACATATCATAATCCACTTGCGGGAAATCTTTTTAAGACCCCTTCTTGTTAAAGGTCCAATGAGGATTGGCAACGTTGGCTCCATCTCTGCATCAGGGGAGCTTGCAGCTTTCGCAATAGCAATAGCAGTTGTCGTATCACTATCGCTCTACCTCACCAGAGACAGCGAGGGCGAGAAGGACAGAGGCATCGGATACAGGGAGATCATGCTGATCTCCTCATGGGACGGATCGGACCCCGACGGTGATGGTGATATCGAGGTGAGCTCTTCCGGGATCATCATTTCCATGACAAGAGGACCATTTCCTCTGAAAGAGAATATCGGATTGAGGTTGAAATGGAACAACTCGGAGAATATCTTGCTGTTCAGGGAGGGACAGCCTCTGGAGATCGGGCAGGATTATATCATATCCTCCGAGATCCACGGGCTGTCCGTTCTGGTGGAAGCAAACAGAAGCATCCATCCGGGAACCCTTTCTCTCTTTGAATGGGAGGTTGTAAAATGAGGAGGAGAATTCACAGTTCAGGTGGGATGGAAACGCCGGTTTCCATGTTCCTTCTCTTTTCATCTGCTCTCCTCATCGCATCCATCGGTGATGCACTTCTCTGGAACGATAGTGAACCGAACGATCTCTTCAGGATAAGGTCCGAGCAGGTACGTTCCATGGGCATGGTGCTTGCTACCTGGGAGCCGGATGGGGGGAACGGAGCACTCTTTGAAATGCTGATAACATCGGATCACGACATGCTTTTCCATGCGGGAGAGGAGATACCTCACCCCGACAGCAAATATCTGGACGACCGGGTCTTCGAGTTCTTCGAGTGCATCCCGGATGACCTGGACCCGTTCATTCTGATAGAACATGAAAACGAGTTCAATATCGAAGGCGAGCATGTTCAATGGACGAAGAGGACAGATGATGTTGTTCTACGTCTTCTCCTGCCGTTGAAGCGCGGAGGTCTGGAGGTGACCATATGAAAAGAACAATGATCTACAAGGATGATCATGGGAAAGAGGCTTTTGCATACCTCGCGGTGATGCTCATGGTACTCTCTACCCTCTTCATCTCGTACCAGGTATACCTCCAGAAAGAAGATGAGAAGAGAGGGTCGAAAACAGCGAAGATCACAATGATATCATCTTTCATGGAAGAGGACCGCACAATGGTCCGGATGGAGCTATTCTCCCTCCATGACCAACTCCTGATCGATTGTGAAACGGAGATCGTCAAGGAGATCACAACAACATCCGTCGACGGCAACCTTGAAACAAAACTCTCTGCACTGATGGAAATGGAACTTGAAAAGATACTGAACGGATCAAGGACGAAGAGAGAAGGGTACACCATTTCCATACTGAACTGCAGTGCTGATACCACACCGATATCCATTGACCTTGACGGCCCCGTTCCTTCGACAGGTCATGACAACACATCCGGTCTTGTAGATCGGACCATGAAACCATCATGCACCGGTGTTAACACAACGTTCAACATAGTTCTCAAGATCAACGACGATGCCGGCACGATCGAAATGATCGAACGAATGGAATTCACGAGAGAGACGCTGACCCTCCTTCCAATGCTGGAAGGCAGAATGGAACGTTTCGAGATGGGGATAGAGAGTACCGAACTTCCGGAGCTCTTCAATTACATCGTGGGCTCCCTTGCCCAGATGAAATGCCTGATGGGATATGGGAGGGTCGCATACGGGACCATCACACCATTGATATCCGAAGGAGAGATCATCTCCTGCGCGGACCTGGCCCTTGCGCTCATGGCCTCATCGCATCTTCATGGAGAGGACAGTGAATTCCTTGGTGGGATCGATGAAGGGCTCGGCTCCGCCCCGGGAGCTGGGGGGAAGAGACTCGACATGGGTGATCTGTTCCGAAACCACTCCGGGCAACTTGACCCATCAATGGCAGTGATCATGGGTGAGGGACTCTTCTCGGAAGGTAATGCACCGGGCCTTGACATGATGCTTCGACCTCTTCTCGGCACACTTGTTGACGGCATACTTCTCAGAATGATCGATTACATGGGAATGGGAGACTGGTTCTACA
Source organism: Thermoplasmatota archaeon (assembly GCA_034723935.1). Taxonomy (GTDB): domain Archaea; phylum Thermoplasmatota; class Penumbrarchaeia; order Penumbrarchaeales; family Penumbrarchaeaceae; genus JAYEPK01. The sequence goes on along the minus strand of JAYEPK010000167.1, from coordinate 1,426 downwards.
CGATGGCCGGAGGTCTGGCACAGGTCTTCGAGATAGGTTCCGAGATAGTCAATTCCGTGACGAAATCACTGCTTGGTATCGAACTGCTGGAATCAAACGATCGCTCGGCAGAGGATATACTTGAAGAGGTGATCTCCTCTTCCGGTATCTTCCCGAACGATGATGCCTTCATAATGAACAGGGAGGTTCAGGGTGTGACCTGGAACGATCTGCCGGTGGTACACTATCCGATGATACAGGTCCCGAACCTTACCAGGTCCTCCGAACTCTACCTGTACGAGGATGATCCATCGAACGAGTTCTATATCGGAAAGGACGGAAAGGCCCATTCCAGGGCGGAATACTATGATCCGGAGGAGGAACTGCTGGGATGGAACTGCACAGTGCATACGCTTGATATCGATTTCAATTTTCATGAGATGGAACCTGCTTTCAACGGTATCCCGCTGGACGACGAGGAGGTATTCAGATCACTGGCACTTTACCTCGGAACGATCGCTACCGATGATGATTCGGCAGAGGACATCATGATGGAAAAGGGGAAGATGGCCGTCAGGAACGGTGTCGAAATGGCCGTGGATCTCATCTCCGCTCCCGGGAGCGGTATATGGGAGAGGTCATGGAAAGGATGGAACATGTCCACCATGCCCGACATCGAAGGCGAAGAGCTCCCGATATCGGAAATGGTCTCATTCCAACTCGACCCCATGAAGGCCATTGTGGATGTTCTCTCAGGTTCGATCCTGGAGAACCTGGACCTTGTAGGCTTCCTTTCCTTCCTGGAGGATACGGGAGCCTCGTACAGAACAGCGACCGCATCCTTTCTGCATGATCGATACGACAGCATCTCCGGAAAGAGCGATCAGATACTCTCCTGCATGGATAACATCACCGAGACCATTCTCCCGAACAGTTCATGGACACTCACAGATCACTCGATACTGGAAGAGAACGTGATCATCAAGGATCACTGCATAGCAGTGGCAGATCCGTCCTCTCTCGATGTCCTGGACACATATCCGGAGATCCCGCAGTCCCTTTGCCTTGGGATATATGAGAACGGGATCGAAGATCCGGAACTTTACACGATATGGACCGAGGGGATCGGAAGTTCCTATGATGAGACGTTCCGAAGGGAGCTTGGCAAGGGCGGGGACGGTTCGGATCCCGGTTTCATGTGGGAGGCTTTCACTTCACCCGATGCAAGGGGCGGTGGCAAATCGATAATTTCGGCTGATCTGAACCTGGGAAACCTCTCCTCAATGATCAACGAGCTGATGGTTACAGCGCTCTATGCGGTTGAACAGATGTTCTACTTGCCCCTGAACACGACCTCCGGAAGATTCCTGTGTTCGCTGCCTGATGAGAAGAATGTTTTCAGAACACCGGGATCGGACATCAGGGAGATCGAGATCGACCTTTCAAT
>JAYEPK010000166.1:0-5011 GCA_034723935.1 Thermoplasmatota archaeon | reverse complement strand
CAAGACCCAGGCGGAGATCGAAAATGAGCTCTCTTCCGATAATAGGATAGAAAATGGTGAGACCTTTGTCTTTCTCCAGTGTGTCGAATCCAGGGAGGAAGGCAGGGAATACTGCTCAAGGGTCTGCTGCATGGGAGCCTTGAAGAACACTCTGAAGATAAAGGAGAAGAATCCCAGGGCGGAGGTATTTGTCTTGTACAGGGATCTCATGACCTACGGCTTCTGGGAGAGGTATTACAAGCAGGCCAGGGAGATGGGGGTCATGTTCCTCCAGTTCGATCCGGAGAAGAAGCCCGATGTGGACATCGGTGACAAGATCAAAGTGAAGGTCTGGGAGCCAATGCTCGGTGAGGAGCTGGAGATCGATGCTGACCATTTGATCCTGTCCTCTGGTATGAAACCAGGCCCGGGAAACGATGAACTTGCAAAGATGCTTAAAGTTCCCATAAATCAAGATGGGTTCTTTCTGGAAGCGCATGTTAAACTGAAGCCGGTGGACTTCTCAACCAGAGGGGTTTTCCTTGCAGGATGCTGTCATCTTCCGAAGTTCATCGGAGAGTCCATCTATCAGGCACAGGCAGCAGCGGCCAGGGCCGCAACACTTCTTGCAAATCCAACACTGGAAGCGGAGCCGAACATCGCAGTTGTCGATGTTGACATGTGCTCCGGATGCAGGACATGCATCTCTCTCTGCTCCTACAATGCAATAGATTCTGTGACGGAGACCATCGACGGTGTCGAGGTAACACATGCCTGGATCAATGAGGGTCTCTGTCAGGGATGCGGGACCTGTGTGGCGGCCTGTCCCTCCGGGGCAATACAGCAGAGAGGGTTCAAGGATGACCAGATACTCGCCATGGTAAGGGCCATCGGCCAGTGCCAAGCAGGAGGTGATATGTGATGGACGATTTCGAACCGAACGCCATTGCATTCCTGTGCAACTGGTGTTCATATGCGGGCGCCGACCTTGCCGGGACATCCAGATTGAAATATCCTCCGAACGTCCGGAATATCAGGGTAATGTGTTCCGGAAGAGTGGATCCGGTGTTCGTGATGGAAGCACTGAAGCAGGGGATCGACGGCGTGCTTGTCGCCGGATGTCATCCGGGAGACTGCCACTACCAGAGCGGGAACTACAAGACGAACAGGAAGATAAGAATGTTAAAAAGACTTCTTGCCGAGCTCAACATCGAACCGGAGAGGGTCAGGTTCGAATACATATCAGCCTCCGAGGGGCAGAAGTTCGCCGATGTTGTCACAGAGTTCGTCTCGGAATTGAAGGAGCTCGGCCCCAATCCGCTCAAGGAGGAATGCAAGTGACAGAGAAATTGAAGTTCGCCTTTTACTGGGCTGCAAGTTGCGGAGGCTGCGAGATCGCCGTACTGGACATCGATGAAGCGATACTTGATGTGGCCGCTGCTGCTGATATCCTCTTCTGGCCCGTAGCAATGGATTTCAAATACAGTGACGTTGAGGCCATGGATGACGGCCATATAGATGTCTGCTTCTTCAACGGTGCCATAAGGAACTCGGAGCAGGAAGAACTTGCACATCTACTTAGAAAGAAGTCCAAGGTACTCGTTGCCTTTGGATCCTGTGCGGTATCAGGCGGAATACCCGGACTTGCAAATCTCTCCGATAAAAAGGGCATCTTCGAGACAGTGTATCTTGATAACGCCTCCATAGAGAATCCTGACGGAGTTGTCCCGGAGCCGTCTTCCGAGGTGGAAGAGGGGACATTGACCATACCCAGGTTCTTCGACAAGGTAGCAACATTGGACCAGACCGTTGAAGTGGATTATTATCTTCCCGGCTGTCCCCCATCTACCGAGATTATACTGCTGGCAGTTGATGCCATAATCAAAGGAGAGCTCCCACCCAAGGGGAGCGTCATCGGTCCGATGAAATCCGTATGCGACGAGTGCAAGTATGAGAAGTCCGACAAGAAGATCACGGAATTCAAGAGGATCTACGAGGTGGAGGAGATCGAGGACAGATGTCTGCTCGAGCAGGGGATAATCTGTCTCGGACCTGCAACTCGAGGGGGGTGTGGAGCACCCTGTCTGGATGCGAACATGCCCTGTACCGGATGCGGAGGGCCGACCCCGAACTCACTTGATCAGGGAGGTAAGATGATATCCGCACTTGCTTCCATCCTGGGTGTGGATGGTGAGGAGAAGATATCCGATGAGCGGATAGAGGAGCTGCTCGACGGCATGGTAGATCCTGTAGGGACATTGTACAAATACGGGCTTCCCGCTGCACTTATCAACAGGAGGGTCAAAGAATGAGAGAAATTGTGATAGACCCGGTAACAAGGTTAGAGGGACACGGCAAGATCAATATTTTCCTGAACGATGAAGGGAACGTTGAGAACGCATATCTTCAGATACCCGAACTGAGGGGGTTCGAGAAGTTCTGTCAGGGAAGACGTGCCGAGGATATGCCCCAGATAACCTCAAGGATATGCGGGGTTTGCCCTGTTGCACATCACTTTGCCTCCGCAAAGACGCTGGATTCTGCATTCGATGTTGATCCTCCTCCGGTTGCGAAGAAGCTTCGTGAACTGATGTACTGCGGTTACATCATCTACGACCATATCCTCCACTTCTATTTCCTGGGCGGACCGGACTTCGTCGTGGGCCCCGATGCTTCTCCTGCAAAGAGGAACATACTCGGAGTGATCGAGAAAGCAGGATTGGAGGTCGGAAAGGAAGTTATCAAGCACAGGGCCTACGGCCAGAAGATAACGGCGATCCTCGGCGGTAAAGCGACCCATCCTGTCTGCGGGCTCCCGGGCGGGGTTTCCAAGGGATTGAATGCCGATGAGGTGAAGGAGATAGAGGAGATGGGAAGGTCCCTCGTGGAGTTTGCGAAATTCTCACTTCAGCTTTTCGAAGACATCGTCCTCAAGAACAAAGCTTACGTTGATCTGATAACCTCGGACCCGTATCAGCTGAAGACCTACAACATGGGCCTTGTCGATGAGAATAACAAGGTGAACTTCTACGACGGCGACATACGGGTAAAAGGGCCTTCCGACAGGGAGCTTGTGAAGTTCGATGTCAAGGATTATCAAGAAGAGATAGCAGAGAGGGTCGAGAAATGGTCCTACATGAAGTTCCCTTACCTGAAGAGGGTGGGTTACAAAGGGTTTGTCGATGGACCTGATTCAGGCTTCTTCCGGGTTGGACCGCTCGGTCGTCTGAACGCTTCCGAAGGTATGGCAACACCTCTTGCTCAGAAGGAATATGATAATATGTTCGAGACTCTTGGAGGCCGTCCTGTTCATTCGACACTTGCATTCCACTGGGCCAGACTTATAGAGCTGTTGTATGCTTCCGAGAGGACCCTGGAACTGGTTCGAGAGGATGATATCACCTCGAGCCGTATCAGGAACCCGGTAGGGGAGCCTGGCGAGGGTTTTGGTGTCATTGAAGCAGCTCGCGGTACTCTGTTCCATCACTACAAGGTTGATGAGAAGGGCTTGATAGAAAAGGCAAACCTCATCGTTGCGACCACGAACAACGCCGGAGCCATTACCATGTCCGTTCGCGATGCTGCAAAAGGGTTGATAAAAAACGGTGAAGTCAACGACGGCCTTTTGAACATGATAGAGATGGCCTTCAGGGCCTATGATCCCTGTTTCGGATGTGCGACACACTGCCTGCCCGGTTCCATGCCTCTCATTGCTGATATTTACGACGAAAATGAGAAATTGGTCCGTTCCGTTGAGAGGAACTAGATGAGCACCATAGTTGTTGGGGTCGGGAACCCGGTCCTCGGGGATGACGGCGTTGGGATCCATGTTGTGAACACACTGAAGGACCTGCCTGATGGTGTTGTGTTGGAGGAAGCTCCAACCGGCGGAATGAACCTTCTGGACCTCATTGCAGGATATGATGATGCGATCCTTGTGGATGCGGTGATAGTGAATGACATGAAGATCGGGGAAGTATGCGTTCTCGATGCGAGGAAGATGGCATCCGTTCATTCCTCAAATCCTCATGAAATGAGCTTTACCGAGGCCCTGGATCTGTCCGTGAAGCTTGGGAATGATCAGATCCCGGAGAATATCTTCCTTGTCGGGATCAATATAGAGCCCGTTTCCGAGTTCAGTGAAGAGCTCAGTGATACGGTCGAAAAAGCCGTCCCTTCCGCCAGAGAGAAGGTCTTCGAGATCCTGAAAAAAAGATGAAATCCTAACTGTGTGTCAGAGATTTATCGAAGAACATCTAACTCAGGATAACAAGAGAAGCTCGATATTCTCTTAGAAACCTCTTGATGATCTCTAAGTCCTTCTTTCTCTTTTCCTCGGTCACTTTCTCACCAGGCTTTTATAGATCTTGTGAGTAAAATAAAATAATCCTCCGAGATGTAAGATAACATAACCGAATGTCTCAAATAAATAAAAGATATTTATTCATTTAGATTCATACTATTTTGGAAAAAGGTTTTGATAGATGTAAATTTCTGGGGTATGGAAAGATGCAATATTATGTATTTCGTAAAGGTATTGAGATCAATAGAAGAGCTATCTCATTGATGATTACCGTCATTTTGATATCGGGTTCCTTCTTAATGATGATGGTCCCGAATGAGGTATCCTCTCCGGATTAGAATGATGTGATCCTGAGTTACAATTTCAACGGAGGGACAGGTCAGATCGTTTCCGATACAAGCGGAAATGGATGGGGCGGGACACTTGGTCTTGATGAGGGGGGAGCGCGATCCAAGGTGGGGCCATGGAGTGAACAGGACCTGTATGGACTTCGATGGTGTGGAGGACCTCGTTATCTGCAATCCATTCGATATGCCCTCAGATCAGTTCACAATCGCTTTCTGGTTGAGGACCGGTGATAGTGATAGAAGATCACATCCCCTGTCCTATGCTGTTTCCGGAGAGGACAATGAGGTATTGATCTATCTTGATTCCTCCATCTACATTGAGGTTGACTGGCCAAATAAATTCTATGTTGAAAGTTTGAATATCCTATAGGGTGAAAAAATA
>JAYEPK010000165.1:0-1048 GCA_034723935.1 Thermoplasmatota archaeon | reverse complement strand
ATTCCGATGTTTATCCGCCACCACAAAGGGGCCTAGATACCTGTCGTCCATTTTTGTCCAGGTTTTGCTTCTATTCCTGATCCATACAATGTCCCCCGACTCCGCTATTGGTCCCTTCTTCGACATCTCTAGTGCTTCAATCCGTTCGGGTCCTTCCGGCTCTTCAACTTCCTCCCCAGTCTCAGGAGTAAATACTTTTATCTCGGGTATGTTCACGTTGAAGGTCTGTAAGTCAGCCAGCACCGTTTGAAATCCAGCTTTCCTCCACGGTAGTATCCACCCTATTGGCGATTCACCCGTTCTACTGTATATTCGGGTGTTGAGCGAGAACTCAATCTCCTTCAGGTGTGATACCCATTCTTCACTCCATCCATGTGTTACAATGCTATCCTCAATCACTCTGTTTAATCTCTCGACAATGCTATTTCCGTCATGATTGTAAGCTGTCACCACCGTTCTGTCGATTCCTAACACATCACATACCGCCCATAGCTGTCGATTCATATTCTCCGGGCCTCCGTCATGTACTAGTCTTTCCATCGGTCCTAATAGATACACCCAGTTATCCAACAATCCACTCACATCCTCTGCTCCCGTGTTTCCCTTCTTTCCCCAGATCCTGCAATATCCTGATGCTAGGTCCACCATTACTTTGATATATCTATACCCATTGGATTCCAGTAGTGGTCCTATGCAATCGGTGAAAACTACTTCGTTTATCTTTGTTGCCTCACCCATGTGTCTCTTTGGGACACCACAAGCTGCCGTACTCTTTCCACTCTTCGGACAATTTAAACAGTCTAGCACCGCCTTCCCACAATCTACTTCCAGGCCTCTCCATGAGTATCCGGCCTCTGTGATCCTTTTCGCCAGCGGCTTTTTGCTTTCATGTAATATCCTATGATATTTCTGTACTAGTCGAGCTCTCTCTGGAGGCGACGGTATAACCAATCCCCGTTCATCCGTGATCCCACCATCTTCGTCCAGGTATACATCTTTCATTGCTTTCTTGAATCTGTTCTTCTTCTCTTCCTCCCAGTCTTCCTCT
>JAYEPK010000164.1:0-1048 GCA_034723935.1 Thermoplasmatota archaeon | reverse complement strand
TCGGGGAAAAAGACAACTTCTGGATGATGGGTGATACCGGTCCATGCGGTCCCTGCTCGGAGATATACTACGATCTGGGTAAAGACGTGGGATGCGGAAGACCCGAGTGCAGTCTGGAATGTGAATGCGGCCGCTATGTGGAGATCTGGAACCTTGTATTTACACAATATGACAGAGATGAATCGGGGACATTGACACCCCTGCCGAGTCCCAACATAGACACAGGCATGGGACTTGAGCGACTGGCGGCTGTTATACAGGGTGTGGAAAGCAACTATGATTGCGACCTTTTCAGGAACATTATACTGTACATTGAGGGTGTGTCCGGTAAAAAATATAAGGATAACGAGGATTACGACATATCTATCAGGGTCATAGCCGACCACTGCAGGGCCGTAACATTCCTTATCAGTGACGGAGTTCTTCCGAGCAACGAGGGGCGGGGATATGTTCTTCGGAGGATACTGAGGAGGGCCGCCCGGCATGGAAAACTCCTCGGCCTTGACAGGCCATTCCTGCATGACATGGTTCCCGTGGTTATAGGGGAAATGAAGGACTACTACCCGGAACTTCTGGACAAGGAATCCTATGTAAGGAAGGTGGTTATTAATGAGGAACAGCGCTTCATGGAAACTCTTGATGCCGGTTTGAGAATACTGAATGACGAAATAGAGTTCCTGGAAAGTAATGGAGAAAAAATAATTCCGGGTGAGATAGTGTTCAAGCTCTACGATACCTTCGGTTTTCCTACCGATCTAACCGGGGATGCCGCTAGATCGCGCGGAATGTCCCTGGATATGGAGGGTTTTGAAAGCTCCATGGAAGCCCAGAGAAAAAAGGCGAGAGAGTCGTGGAAGGGAAGTGGTGAAGAAGAAGTGGCGGATATCTACAGGGCTCTTTCCATAGATGGGATTTCTACGCTGTTCGCGGGACATGAAGGCAATACTGAAACATCCTCAAGGATTGTCGCAATCCTGAAGGACGATAAAAAGGTCGATTCCCTCTCGGAAGGCGAAAAAGGCGAGATATTTGTGGATAAAACCCCATT
>JAYEPK010000163.1:0-1049 GCA_034723935.1 Thermoplasmatota archaeon | reverse complement strand
GGTCCCCATAGAACATCTTGTATCCGGTGGAAGCATTCCCAATGATGTTTACGGGATATATGTGAGGTCTCTGATGGGTGATCTGGCCAGATGGGGTATGAAGGAAAGGATCGCAAAGCAGATAATAAGATCGGTTATCGAGAAAATGACGACCAAGGTATCTCTGAACGCCATTGCCAAGGAGAATGAAATAGGTTCTCACAATACGGTAATGAAATACCTTGATAACATGGAGAGCTCCTTTGTTCTGAATACATTCTACCAGCTCGACCGAAAGAAGTCAATATCCAGATCAAGGAGTGACAAGAAGTACTATCTCTCGGACCCGTTCATTTTCCATGCACTGAGGGGTTGGACCCATGGAAAGGTCGATCTTTTCAGATCCAGTGTCGATCATTTGATGGATAGTAGTGAAAAGGGAAAGATGGTGGAGATGGTCATTTCCGATCATCTTATCAGATTTGCTTACGAGGTAGGCCCTTCGGATATCTTTTCCCACCACGACAAGGTCCTCTTCTGGAAGAAGAAAGGGTCAGGAACCGAGGTGGATCTCATTCTGAACATGCGTGATGAACTTGTACCCGTGGAAGTGAAATACAGGAATTCCATCAGAAGTTCCGACCTTAAGGGGATCCATAACTTCGGCAGCGGGATCATTGTTACAAAAGGTGAGATCAAGGTTGATAGGAGGTATTCCTTCATCCCTTCCCGGATGTTCCTTCTACTTATCTGACCGCTCCATATTGTTTCTTGAAGATCACGGTTCAATAGAAAATGGTATAGAGAGCAAGGGTTAGGAAGAGATGATTGAATGCGTGATAAAATAAATTGATCCTTGCTCTCTATCAATATGACACAGTGCGGACACTGCATATAATTATCTCTCTTGGAATACTTGATCCTTGCTTCATTGATATCACAATTGAATAAAAACTATGTGATGGCCATTTTCTCGGTGTTTCTTCACTATTTTTGAAGAGAATATGAATAAATGGAGATCGAGGCCCGGAAGGACCTCGAATTCTCAGTTTTACCCTTCTATTGCCTTG
>JAYEPK010000162.1:0-5035 GCA_034723935.1 Thermoplasmatota archaeon | reverse complement strand
CCAGAAAAAATCGACCTCATATGTTCGTCTCACATTAATCAGAAAGGAATTCTATAAAAGTTGTGGGACCTGAACCAACCCATTTTCATCTTTATGTGTGGCCCGAAGGGTCATGAGTGCTTCATTATAAACCTTGTCGAAAACAGGCCACGAAAGGGATAAACAAAATATATCCCGTTTCCATGGACATTCGTGACCCGAACGGTCCATTTCTATCATCCCGGTGAAAAATTTCCCTCACTTTCAGTGACAGGTCCTGCCTGTTCGATGTCCTGCGAGCATTGTGGTTCAAAATATCTCGAGTGCATGATCGATATCTCGAGACCCGGTTCGCTGATCGATCTTGGATATCGTCTGGAGAAGAAGGAAGGAAAAGGTGTTTTGATATCAGGCGGATGTGATGAAAATGGTGCGGTCATGTTTCCGGATCATACGTTCAAGGAGATAAAGGAGCTCAAGGATTCAACCGACATGCTTGTCAACATGCATGTTGGACTGATAGATGAAACGACTGCGGAAAAAGTTGCCGATGCAGGAGTTGACAAGGTTTCTTTCGATCTTGTTCTCCATGATGATACTATCAGGAACGTCCTTCATCTCTCCAACGACGGTTCTGCCTACTTGAGGACTCTGGACCTGCTCGAAAGGTATGGTCTGAATGTCGTTCCTCATATCCTTGCAGGTCTCGATTGGGGCAGGATCTCCTGGGAATATGATGCGGTAAAGGAGCTTTCCAAACGATCCTACGGCAAAGTTGTGCTGATCGTTCTCATCCCGACGAAGGGTACTGGAATGGAAAATGTTGCACCTCCGGATACCGGAGATGTTCTTTCCCTTGCGAGGTCAATGAGACGGTCCCTTGCATCTGAACTTGCCCTTGGATGCATGAGGCCAAAGGGCATGGTAGATCTGGAGTGCGGTGTTCTGGATATCGGTTTCGAAGGCTTGGTCCTTCCCTCGAAGAGGACAAAAAGGTATGCAAGAGAGAAAGGGTGGAAAGTTCTGGACCATGATATTTGCTGCTGTTTTTAAAAAAAAACCCAATTGGAGGATATCAACCCATATTTTATTATAAAACCAATATTATTGTTACGACGGTCTTGAGAACCTGATCCACGCAGGTGCAAAGGCGGTTGAGGTTATTTGGTATGCGAACTTTCTCACTGTACGATCCGAAGATATATTCGTTCACCTTTGTTAGAGGGGGCGAGGTTGATGCTCTGGTCGAACAGGTGAAGAAGACCTGTCGATCCTTCAAGGACATCAACCTAGATATCAACAGGAGGGGAGGCTGGATAGTTATCGAGATCATGGCCGATATTCAATCGGGCGAGAGAGGGTCCGTAAATGTTTCGGCCGACCTGATCAAGGTAAGGTATGAAGCGATAGTGAAGGTGAGAAAAACCATTCTGGATAATATCAAGCCTCACTGCGGGGAACATGTTCCACACAGTTACACGATGATAACATCGGGTAGCCATGACAATGTCTGGCTCAGGACCTATTCGGACATGAGCTTTCTCTACAAGGAGAAGGAGGATAGACCCGAGCTTCTCCAGACCAATATCACACATCTCAATAGGATATTCAGAAGATCCAACGAGGTGATGGTCAATTCCATCAAGCACAGCAAGGTGGACGCTTCTCTTTACATCCTCGGTCCGCACCAGGGCAAATCGGTCCCAGTCTTTCCGGAAGATATTGTCCTTGAGATAGATCTTTCCGACCTTGGCTCGAGCACCTACGGGGAGAATCCCATAACCGTTACCCCGAGCACTCCCTATGATGTTGGGAATGTAGAGGATAAGAGGTCGTACCAGCAGAGGCAGAACTATCTGATCAGCCTGATGGCCATAAAATCGAAGCTGACGGAGATGTTCATTCTCCAATCCGAGTTCCAGGACCTCAGGACAACCGAGATCTACGAAGCAATAGAAAGAGGAAAGGAGCTGAAGGAGCAGATATTCAACCTCCAGAACTCCATCAATGAGCATATGAAGGTCTACATACCAAAGGCTAAGGATAAAAAGACCAAGGGAAAGGATTTCCTGGACCGTGAGACGTTTGAGGTGGAGAAGCAGCTGCTTACAACCGCCTCGGTCAGGTTCTCCATGGTGTCCGAGGTAGAGCACAAGATAATGAGGGAGTCATCCATTCTCGGGGATCTGAGTGCCAGCATTCATGATGTGGCAAGAGCATTGAGCCTGGAGAGTAGCAAGATCTCTCTGGAAAGCGTATCTTATTCCTACGGCGATCTCACTCTCAAAGAGGTGGAACAGGAGATCAAGAAACTCGATATACTGATGAAGGAGCTTGCTCATTCAAGGGACATACTCTCTTCGAACATAGAGGTTCTTCGTACCTTCATAGATACAAGACAGAGGGAGGTCTCTGAGGACATGTCCCGGTTGATGAACCTTCTCTTCCTTGTATTTGCATGCATCGGACTTGCAGATGCCCTGGGAAATTTTGTGATCCTTGTACTTGACAAAGGTTTCCTTGGGAGTGATTCGAGCCTTTACGATGTAATTTCCTACGGTGCACTTGGAATGATGTTCACTCTTCTTCCGCTTCTCATCGCGGCCATCTTCCTCTACCTGTATTTCAAAAAGAAATGATCTTCAATTCTCTGCTAGGAACTGGTGAGGGTCTGTTCATGGATGTTTGTTTCACCTACCCCTACCTTCTGATTTATAAGTCCTAATTCAATGCCTGATTTCGAACGGGGGTAGAACGTTGGCTGTACCCTATGCAGAGAAGATGGCGGAAAGTCAGAAGGAGATATCCATCTCGGATTTCTTCGCGAAGAACAGACAGATACTGGGTTTTGATAACCCGTCGAAAGCACTGCTCGTATCGGTCAAAGAAGCCGTGGACAACTCTCTTGATGCCTGTGAGGAGGCTGGTATCCTTCCAATAATATTCGTACGATTGGACAAGATGGAGAACAAGGACCGATTTGTTATGACCGTCAGGGATAATGGACCGGGGATCGTAAAGAAACAGATACCAAACGTCTTCGGCCGACTGCTTTACGGCTCCAGGTTTCATGCGATCAGACAATCCCGGGGACAGCAGGGTATTGGAATATCCTCTGTTGTGCTGTATTCCCAGCTTACGAGCGGGAAGGCTGCTGTTATAACATCCAAGATAGGAGATGACCATCCCTGTCATCGTATGGGGGTGTATATTAACACCAAGACGAACAGACCCCAGGTCGAGAACTCCGAAGTGGTCCTCTGGGAACCTTCGCACGGAACGGAAATATCGGTGCATCTTGAGGGACGATACCAGAAGAACAAGAAACAGTCTGTCTACGAATACCTTCGTGCAACGGCGATCGTCAATCCACACGTTGAGATCACATTTCAGGATCCCGATGGAGATGTGCATATTTTCCATCGGGTTGTCGAGTTCCTACCGGAGTCCGCCCGGGAGTGCAAGCCGCACCCTCTCGGAATTGAACTCGGTGTTCTGAAGAACATGTTGAAGTACACAGAGGCCCGAAAATTGACATCCTTCCTGACGAACGAGTTCGTCCGTATGTCTCCCCGGGGGGCAAGGGAACTTTTGAAAAAAGCAGGCATCGATGAGAAGAGGATTCCGAAGAGACTTCCGCTGGAAGACATCCAGAACCTTTTCGACTGTATTCAGGATATGAGGTTCATGTCACCTCCCACGGACTGTCTCTCTCCGATAGGGGATATGTTGATCCGTAAGGGGCTCCGGAAGGAGATCGATTCCAAGTTCGCATATACTGTGACCAGGGATCCTTACGTTTTCAGGGGAACCCCCTTCCAGGTGGAGGCAGGGATCGTTTACGGTGGGGACCTGCCTCCCGGAGAACAGGTTAAGATCCTCAGGTTCGGTAACCGTGTTCCTCTGCTTTACCAGCAAGGAGGATGTGCATTGACCCATGCCATCGAGAGGATCAACTGGAGGCCTTACGGTATGGAACAGAGGGGTGGGAAGGGTATACCTGCAGGTCCTGCAGTGATACTGGTCCATGTTGCTTCCACTAACATCCCCTTCACATCGGAATCGAAGGAGGCCGTGGCCGATGTGGATGAGATACTGGATGAGATCGGAAGGGCACTCATGGACTGCGGGAGGAGGGTGAGGTCCCACATCAACAAGAAGAAGAAACTGAAAAAGGTCTCCGAGAAGTATGATATCATAAGGGAGATACTCCCGGAGATATCCCGGAAGAGTTCCTCCATCGTTGGAAGGCCGGAGCCCCTCCTGGACCCGATTATCACAAAGATCATGAACGTCCATGTTTTCGAGACCGGCATAGTGTATCATGAGATCGGCGAGGGTGGATCGGTGGAAAAGGTGACAGAGGTCACGATCAAGTACCAGAACTACACCCAGAAGGACCGAAAACTGAAGGTCCATGTCAAGGTGCCAAATGCCCTCATCCAGGGTATATACCCCGATGAGCATTCGATGAATAAGGGGATAATCGAATGGGAGATCGGACCGGTGAAACCCGCCAGATCGCAGAGGATGGGCTTTTCTATACTGGGACTTGACAAGGATGATTACGATGAGGTTGAGGTCTACTATTCCAGGCTGCCGGGGGAGATAATAGGAGCTGATCCGCTGTAGGGGGTATTATCATGGTGAAGAAACTGATAAGGAAGGGCAACAGGGAAGCGCAGGTAAGGCTCAAGAAGGTAGCTGAATTCATTTACGATCAGCTCAATTCCCAGGATATCCCTCATCTGGAAGTGTCCTCGAGGACAAAATCCAATATTGTCCTCTCCGAGGACCACAAGGTGTGGAAGTACGGAAAGGATACAGTGACCAGATCGGCCAAGGACCTGGGAGGGGCCACGAACATTCTCAGGTCCCTTTATACCGTGGACTTCATAGACGAGATGATAGATTCCGGAAAATCCTCCACACTCAGGGAAATGTACTACATTTCCGAAGGATGGAACAAGGCCAAGTTCCCTTCCCAGGATGAGTCAAATAGACTTGCCGAGGACCTTGAGATCATCACGAAGTGTATGAGAGAGGCCTTCAAGCT
>JAYEPK010000161.1:0-5037 GCA_034723935.1 Thermoplasmatota archaeon | reverse complement strand
TTCCCGCTCTCCTCGGTAGGAGGAAGGAACCTGGCGGAGGCCTCCAGTATCCATTCAGCTTCATGTATCCTGGTGTTGGGGTTGCTGTACCAGCTCTCGGGATCCGGACCGGAATAATCCTCGTGCATTCCCGACACCCTCAATGATGGTGCCGCCTGCCATAGAAGAGCGACCAGACCTGCGATGTGCGGTGTCGACATCGAGGTTCCGCTGATGGCGAGGTAATACGGGTTTGTGTTGCCTCCGATATAGGATCCTCCGCTGATCACCGTCCGCCTTGCCGAGGTGGACCAGATGGTCTTACCAGGTGCGCCTATGTCCGGATAGGTGTGGTTCGCACCCACTCTTCCCCTTGAAGAGAAATCCGTGACCGCTGACCCATCCCTCTCGTATGCTGCCACCATTATACCGATCGGAGCGTTCCCCTGACCGGACGTTGTAAGCTCATTACCTTCCGGATCGTCCCTGCCGTCGTTGCCAGCGGACCATGTGGAGACAACATTGTTCTCGAAGGTTATCTTCTCTATCATCTTTGTGAGGACCGTATCCGGATCATACTCTTCGACGGTAGAATGCCAGGAGTTCGTCACGACCCTGATGTTGTATGGATTGCTTCCGGGTCTGCTGTGTTCATAGACCCATTCCAGACCCTGGATGTAACCATCCTCCAGGTCGGATGTTACCTCCTCCGGAAGGGAGACCGTGAGACCTATCAGGTTGGCACCGGGAGCAACACCGGCTCTTGCACCGGCTGAAGCATCACCGTTCCCGGCTACGGTTCCCGCCACGTGGGTGCCGTGACCGAAATTGGTGTCGGTGTTCTCCATCTCGACCCAATTGCCGTTCCCGGCATCGTAAAGGTTCTTTATCGTTTTGGTCTGATAGTCAAGATCCGGGTGACCTGCATCAATCCCTGTGTCAACCACACAGACGGTAACACCTTCGCCATCGATCGGAGCATCGAGACCCCCCGGACCGTCAATGAGAGAGGCCCATACCTGGGTTGCATTGATCACATGGGTCCCCATCTCCATATCGTGAATGATCGGATCGTTTCTTTCGACATAGATGACCCTGTCGCGCTCGAGCAGTTGCTCCAGCATTCCATACGGGCCGTCCACGGATACCGCCGGAACCGCTGTGAATGTCCTTCTTATGCTAAAACCAAGTTCCTCGAGAAGATCGATATCTCTCTCTTTCGGACCATCTACGAACTGAACTATCAAGGACACAGAACCCTTTTCATCAGGGGTCACCATATCCCTTGAGAGCTTATATATCGGGTCGATCCGGGCAGCATGATCGGTATCGGTCCCGAAGGGAACGAGGATGAAAGCCAATGCGAGGACCTGCAGCCCTTTTCTGTTCATGTTCTTTAACAACAACATACGGCTTTAATTAATGTTACCATTGAATATTCAAAGAAAGTGTGTTTTCATTGACACAACGGGAGAGGATACTCGACAAGCACCCCTCCAGCACGGGAATTTGCACCTCTTTTTCCCAGTTATTTATATAATAAAGAACCACCATACATAGTACTGCAGTGGATGGGTATTGGCTCTGCAATCGGATGAAGGACCAATGACACTGATGAATCTGTGAACAGGTGGCGTGATGCACCTTAAAGAGATACGGATGGAAAACTTCAAGACCTTCAGAAAGAAGGTCACAATACCGATCTATGAGGGATTTACGGGGATCACCGGCCCCAATGGATCGGGTAAATCCAACGTTGCAGATGCAATACTCTTCGTTCTGGGGCCCAGGAGCTCGAAGATGGTCAGAGCAAAAAGGCTCGAGGACCTGATCTTCCACGGCAACAACAGGTTCAAGGCGGCAAACGAGTGCAAGGTAAGCCTCGTATTCGATAACTCGGACAGGATGATACCGATCGATTCGGACAAGGTCACCTTGAAAAGAGTAATAAGAAGATCCCGATCGGACCCCAAGTCCACACTATCCTACTTCTACGTCAATGGAAGAACTTCATCCCAGTCGCAGTTCGAGAATATACTGACCCATGCCCATCTCTCGGCGGAGGGATACAATATAGTGCTTCAGGGACATATTGCGGATTTCATAAACAAGACCCCGGTGAGGATCAGGGAAGAGATCGACGAGATAGCAGGGATAAAGAAGTACGAAGATGAGATAAAGGTCGCCCACAACAAGAAGAACAAGACAGAGACCAACATGGAGAAGATAGGCTGGCTCCTTGACCAGATAAAGGTAAGGCTCCGGGAGCTCAGGAAGGAGAAGGAAGAGGCAGAAAAGTACCGCAATGCTCAGATGGAGATAAACGAGAGCAAGGCACTTTATTACCATTTGCAGGAGACCGCGGTCCGCAGTGAGATAGGTGGATACAGGAAAGCCATCTCCAATGCAGAGGATATGAAGATCAAGCTCCGGGGAGAGATCGAAAGGCTCGAATCCAGTAGAGCCCATCTCGAGAAGGATATAAGGGAGATCGAACAGGAGATAGAGGAGATAACAGGTGAGGAAGGGAGAAAGCTCAAGGTAAAGCTCGACGAGGCAAAACTGGAACTGATGAGAGCAAAGGATGTAATCATAACGGCAGAGGACACCCTCCAGGAGATCAAAGGAGAAACTGTGCACAGGGAACAGGAAAAGAAGGATATCCTGAAGAAACGGGTTTCGTTGGAAAAGGAGATCGAAAGAACCGCTGCCGACATCGACGAGACCGCTAGACATATCGAAGAGAATAAGAAGAAGATCGAAGAGCTTGAAAATGAAATGGAACGGTCCGATGAGGACCTGCTTGTCCAGAGAAGGGACCTCAGCAAGCTCTCGAAGGAGCTGGAAACATCCCGGGAGAAACTGTCCGGAAGCATACTCGAGAAGGACAGGGCATCACAGCTCCTTGACATCAAGAGAACGAAACAGGTCGATGCGGAGCAGATGGTATCAACACTGAAGTACGAGATCAAGGAGCTGAAGAGCGAGCTTGGCGAGCTGTCCAAAGGTATCAAGGACAGCGACCTCCTGAACCTTCAGAAGGAATACATGTCATCGAGGTCCGAGGAGAAACTGCTCGGGACAAAGATGAGGGATCTCGAAAAGGAGATACTCTCGCTGAACAGGAACTACACCCGGTTGAAGGTCGAACTGGAAACTTCCGAGAACCTCAAGAAAGGAATGTCCATGGCGGTGGACACGATCCTTTCGGCAAGGGACAGGGGAGAGATCAGGGGGATATTCGGAACCATCGGGGAGCTTGCGAATGTTCCGGATGATTACTCCACCGCTCTGGAGGTGGCCGCGGGATCGAGGATCTCGGCAGTGCTGGTCGATAACGACGAGGTCGCTGCCCGGTGCATCGAGCTCCTCAGGTCGAATAAGAAGGGAAGGGCAACGTTCCTTCCCCTGAACAAGCTCTCCTCCAGGAGGCCGGGACCCAAGGCATTGATGATCAAGGATGACCCGCACGTTGTTGGTCTGGCAGTTGACCTCATTTCATTTGAGGACCGTTTCAAATATGCATTTCAATGGGCTTTCGGGGACACGGTCGTTGTGGATCAGCTGTCAACCCTCAGGCGTCTGATGGGAGGCGTTCGTCTCGTAACGCTCCAGGGAGAGATAGCCGGTGCTGGAGGGGATATAACCGGTGGAAGCCTTTCCTCGAGAAGGTCCGGACCGGGGTTCGGAAAGAGATCCCGATCCGAACTCGAGTCCATTTCGGAACATATCCAGGAGAAGACCGCAGAATCGGACAGGCTTACATCCGCTCTCAACGAGGCAAGGGACAGGGTCTCCAGACTCGAGGCAGATATAAGGAAGATAACCAGTGCCCAGTCCGATGCGGAAAGCAGGAAAAGAAAGATCGATGAGATCATGACAGGATCCACGGATCATCTGGGGGAGAAGGAAAGGGAACTTGCCGAACTGTCCGGCGAGATCGAGGCACTTACCCGCAAGCTCCGGGAGGTCGAGGACTCGACGGATGGACTGGAGAAGATCGTTGAGGAGATGTCGAACAGAAGGAACGATCTTCAGGAGAAACTTGAAAGATCGACCCCCAAGGCCATAAGGGACAAGCTGAGAGGTCTCAGGACAGATGTGGATTCACTTTCCCATAAAAGGGTCGAGACAGCACAGGCAAGGAACTCCGCCATGACCCAGAAGGAGCTGTTCGGGCAGAGGATTCTGGAAATAGAAGGAAGAATGAAGGACATGTCCGCTTCCCGGGACAGTACACTGGAAGAGATGAAGAAGGCCAGGGAAAAAGAGGAGCGTTACGGAAAAGAGGTCCATGCCATGGAAGCGGTCCTTTCCACCATCGATGAAAAGACCAAGGACCTTTACGATAAGAGGAACGGACTCGGCAGGGATGTTGAGAAGGTCATGGGTCACAGGGAGAGGTCTCGAGAGGGGCTGATGACACAGGATCAGGTCATAATCACCCAGAGGACCAATATAAGGATCGGTGAGGACAAACTTGGCGACATACTGACCGAGAAACAGGCATACGTCAACATCGATATCCCTGATCCCCCCCACCCGGATGTCAGGGACCTTCAGAGAAAGGTCCGGGAGCTCGAGACCATTCTCGAGAACGTTGGCAATGTCAATCTGAAGGCCCTGGAGGAATACGAGGAGATGGAGAAGAAGAAGATGGAGATCCAGGGTGAGATGAAGGCCCTCGATAAGGAGAAGACCGAGCTGGAGAAGCTGATCGATGAGATCAACAACAAGAGAAAGGAAGAGTTCATGTACGTTTACAGGGGTGTCGGCGAGAAGTTCAGGGAGATCTACCAAAAGGTCTCCAGCGGTGGCGAGGCATATTTCGACCTGGAAAACGAGGAGGACCCGCTCTCCGGCGGTCTGAACATCCATGTTCAACCTCCGGAGAAGAAGATGACCAGATTGGGAGCCCTCTCCGGTGGAGAAAAATCCCTGACATCAATGGCCTTCATCTTCGCGGTACAGGCCTGGGACCCTTCACCGTTCTACCTTCTTGATGAGGTGGACCAGAACCTGGATTCTGTGAATGCGGAGATAATTGCCAGGATGGTC
>JAYEPK010000160.1:0-1053 GCA_034723935.1 Thermoplasmatota archaeon | reverse complement strand
CAAGGAGCTGAAAAGGGCTTTGATGGACCTTCACCTCAACTACGTCAACAAAGCAGAGAAGAAGTGATGGCTATCAGCGGAGCGGTGGTGATCTCCCACCCCTGCCCCTGTCGATCCTCATCGGTGGTCCCCTGGGCCTAGGTTTTCTATCTTTTTCGACCTCGGCCTCTTCTTCGAGAGCCATTTTTGCCCTGCTGTAGGAGATGTAATAGAAAGCAATGAACACGATCCCTATAATGAACAGGACGATCGCCACAATGAGAAGCGGTACATTCAGCGACTTGGTCTCTATGCTCCAGTCCACCTTGTATTCTACCTGGGTTGCCCTGCTCAGTATGTCATCGGTGTCCATTTTGCTGTCCCTGTGAAGGGCAATTATCAGAAAATAAGTGTCATGCTCCCCGATATCGATGGAGTTCTCGAACGATGTAGTGTTCTGGAAAGAGAAATTATCGATGACCTGGAAGGACGAGGTCCTGTTCATCGAGGAAGATCCGTTCTTGATGGATCCGATATCGACCGTTTCGCTTTCGATCCAATCATCGAAGGAATTTTGACCCCTCAGAAGGAACACGGATATCGGGTATTGTTCCGAACTCGCCTCCGCATCAAGATGGAGGGTATCACCGCTGTCGAACTCTATTCTGAACTCGATGTATGTCTCGATGTTGACCACATCAGAACCCTCCTCCACGGCATCAACTTCCAGCAGCGAAAGCACCGGGAGTATCGAAAGCAGAACGAATAACATGAGGATCCAGGGCCGTTTCATGGAACATTAGAACAAAAGGGTTCCTTTTATAAATTATGGGGGAAAATTGGAATTCTGACCTTGCAGTAGTTGGTTTTAAATATTTCTCACTCCCATTGCAACAATTGCAATACATGGAGATATCGAAATGGTCGAGATGATAGATACCAATGAGAAGAAACTCACCATACAGCAGGATTTCAAGAAAACGCCAATATTCAAACTGAACGATCAGTACTTCGGACTGGCATGGATGGAAGGTGAGTACAAGCTTCACAAACACAACAAGGACGAGATGTTCC
>JAYEPK010000159.1:0-5051 GCA_034723935.1 Thermoplasmatota archaeon | reverse complement strand
CTGATCGCAAAGGGAAAGAAGAACAGCAATATAGTTGTGATCACAACAGACCCGGAGGCTGCCCAGAAAGCTGCCGATGAGGGTTTTGTTTCAATAAACGGTGACGCAACGAAAGAAGGGATCCTTGAGGATGCGGTGATCAGGAAGGCCGCTTCACTGATAATTGCCACAAGGAAGGACGATTCGAACATTCTCATCGCCCTGACCGCAAAGTACTTGAACCCTGATGTCAGGGTGATCTCCAGGGTCACAGAGCTCGAGAACATCAAGCTCCTGAAGAAATCTGGTGCGGAGGTCATAATTGCACCTGCGGTCACCTCCGGGAACATGATGGCAACAGCAACGACCCAACCCAATGTGGTCCATCTGCTGGAAGATGTGATGACCGCAAGTAAAGGTAGTTATTTCAACGAAAGAGAGGCCAGACCAGACGAACTCGGTGGAGCCCCGAAGAAGCTCAAAGGAGTGGTCGTTATAGGACTGGTGAGAAAGGAAAAGCTCCACTCCTTTGACGAACTGGACAAGCTCAAGGTCAGGCAGGGCGATCATCTTCTGCTGTTGGAAAGGAAATAACGCTACAGCCTTTATTCCAATCATTAGAAATAACACGATATCATGGGAATTGCCGTGGCGTCGATCAAATGGAACAGGAAGGACCCGGGGCCGGTCATCGATCGGATCGTAAGAGAGTTCTCAAGGGATCGCCCGGTTATCATCCCGACAGATACACTGTACGGAATAGCAGCACCGATATCATCCGAAACCGCAATGAAAAATATTTTCAAGCTCAAGGGCCGTCCATCCGACCAGACACTTCCGGTCGCAGTGGGGGCCCTGCATCAACTTGACCCACTTGTTATCATTCACAAGTGGCAGAAGACGACCCTCAGGGAGAACCTTCCTGGACCTGTGACATTCATACTTCAAGCACGGGGAAACCTCTCATCGTTGATCGTAAGGGACGGGACCATTGCCGTCAGGGTTCCGAGGCATATGCTCTTTCTCGACCTGGTGAAGAGGACAGGGCCCCTTGCGCTCACCAGCGCCAATCTGCATGGTGAGAACAATATCCTTGAAGGATCACAGTTGGACCTTCGGTTCAATAACGATCTCCTTGTGATAGAGGACGACCACATTATCAAAGGAACTGCATCAGAAATCGTGGATATAACGAACAGAGAACCGATAATTGTCAGGAAAGGAAAAGTTAATACAGAAGAGTTCATGGGGGAAGACAATGGAAGAAGATGAGCTTCAATTATGGAAGGATGCAGGAAAAGCGGCATCAAAAGCAAGGGATCTTGGAGCCAGTATGGTGGAGGAAGGGGTTACCTACCTTGAGGTCGTGGAGGCAGTCGATGACCAGATCCATGATATGGGGGCGAAGGTGGCATTTCCAACGAACCTCGCCATAAACGATGTAGCCGCCCATTACACTCCAAGACCGGGGGAGAAGTTGAAGTTCAAGCATGGAGATCTTGTGAAAGTCGATGTGGGTGCTCACTTCGACGGCAGGATCGGAGACACAGCAAAGACCGTCGAGGTGGGGACCAATACCTATGCTGATCTCATCCAGGCTGCGAAACAGTCACTGATGTCCGCCCTGGAGGTATTGAGGGGTGGTATCGCTCTCTCGACGATCGGGTCGATCGTCGAGAGGACCATAAATTCCAAGGGTTTCAAACCGATCGTGAACCTTACCGGGCACTCGATCGAGAGGTACAACCTTCATGCGGGGCTCTCGGTGCCCAACTATGATGACAGGAGCAGGGAGTTCATTCCTTCCGGGACAATCGTAGCGATAGAACCCTTTGCCACGACCGGTCTGGGAGAGGTAAGGTCCTGGAAGAGGTCCAACATCTACAAGTATGTGAGACCAAGAAGCAAACTCAAGGAAGACCAGGAAAATGCATTGAAGATAATTCAGAAGGGGAGGCCACATTTGCCCTTTTCCGACAGGTGGCTTGACAGAAGGATGGATAGATCTGAAAAGGCCCTGAGGGGGCTTGTCAGGGCAGGATCGGTATATTCATACCCGATCCTGAAAGAGGTATCGGGTGGGATGGTATCCCAGTGGGAGCATACCACGTATGTTACGGAAAAGGGGTGCAATATCCTCACATATTGAAGGAGATGAGAAAATGTCCGGAGAAGGGACCACCTATGCAGATGCTGGTGTGGATATCAAAGGAGAAGGTAATGCCATAAGGGCATTGGTCTCCTCACTGAAGTTCAGGAGGAAAGGGACCGGGGCCCAGGTGGACATCGGGGGCAATTTCACGGGTCTTGTTGAGTTCGGTGAGCACTACCTTTCAATGTGTACGGATGGTGTCGGAACGAAGATAATGATCGCCGAGAAGCTTCAGAGGTGGGATACCGTTGGCATTGACTGCATGGCAATGAACGTTAACGATCTGATCTGCATCGGCGCGGAACCGATAGCATTCGTGGATTATATTGCAACGGAGGACCCCAGGCCTGAGGTCCTGTCCGAGGTCGGCAAGGGGCTCAACGAGGGGGCGAGGCAGAGCGATCTCACGATCATTGGAGGTGAGACCGCAACAATTCCAGAGATCGTGAACGGTCTGGACCTTGCAGGGACATGTCTGGGTTTCGTCAAGAAGGATTCTGTGATCACGGGCAAGACGATCTCTCCCGGGGACATCATGATCGCCCTCCCATCTTCCGGAATTCATTCCAATGGTTTCTCTCTCGTCAGAAGGGTCGTTCGGGACAACGATCTCTCATATGCAAGTCCGCTCGAGGAGGTCGTAGAGAGCAGACAGTGGAAAGGGAAGGTGAAATTCCCGGACCTGATGGAGCGAGTCAGGTCCTGGGTATCCGCGGAAAGTTCCCTTGTTCTTGGAGAGGTCCTTCTCACACCGACCAGGATCTACGTGAAGGAGATAATGGAACTCCTTGAAAAGCTACCCAAAGGTGCAGTAAAGGGAATGGCGAACATCACCGGAGGCGGTTTCAGGAACCTGTCCCGGATGAAAGAGGATGTCAGGTTCATCATCGATGATCCGTTGCCTGTCCCTCCTGTTTTTGATATGATACAGATCCTTGGTGGAGTGGAGACAAGGGAAATGTACCAGACCTTCAACATGGGGATGGGTTTTGCCTTGATACTTGACAAGACCTATTTGGAAGATGCCCTGAATGTTCTGGATGGTTCCGGTGCGAAGAAGGTCGGGAAGGTGAAAGAGGGATCCGGAGTAATGATCGAACCCCCGAGAGTCGAGTTCAAAGGGTATGTATAGTTGATTCTACAAAAACATCAAGATCCACTTAATCCGGAACCTCCCAAATCAATGGACCGCATCGAATCGAGTGGCCATCATTGGTTCTGTGAACATTTAAGTCTTTTGTCCTTAAATATATCTTCTCTGTAAATATATGTACAAGTATTCGCATGTGGAGGGAAAATACCTACGCGTTGTTTCCATGAGTCCGTCATCGATGGAAAACCATTATATATAAGAGGTAGTATGCACGTCATCGTCTTGACCGCATCGGGTAGTGGGAATGGTAAATTATGGGTCCGTAGCTTAGCTAGGTAGGATGCTCGGTGGAAAACGACCGCCGTCTTCCCTAGATAGAGCGTCTGGCTTTTAACCAGATGGCCAGGGGTTCGAATCCCCTCGGACCCGCCATCTCCGTTCAAACCTATCCTATGCATGAGACTGCACCCACTGAGACCCGGAGGCCGCCACATGCCCAATTTCAATGTAATGGAGAACTACCTCGTTCCGAGGCATTCGATAATAAGCGAAGAAGAGGTGAAGGAGCTTCTTGATAGGTATGGGATAAAACTATCCCAACTTCCGAAGATCCTGATGATGGATCCCTGTTCCAAGGCATTGAATGCAAAACCCGGTGATGTGCTCAAGGTTGAAAGGCAGAGTCCGACCGCAGGTTCTTCCAATTATTACAGAATCGTCATTGAAGAGAGGGGCAAGTGATTCGGGGGAATTGTGAAATGACAGATACAAGTTCTCATTGGATCCGTGTAAGGACAGTAGGTTCCAAAAAACAAGAGGTGATTTTTTGAAAGAGGTAGTGGAAGCCTTCTTTAAGAGCAGGAACATAATAAACCATCAGCTTGCGTCATTCAACGATTTTCTGCCAACCCATGATAATCCGAAATCAAGGATGCAGAGGATCATAGACTCCATCAGGATAGGTGAGGTCGAGAACGAGCGTGGAATAATCAGGTTGGATATCGACAAGCTTGACGAGGACAGTATTGATGTTCGGCTAGGGAGGATAACCGTTGGAACTCCAATTGTCAGGGAAGCCAATGGTGCTACCCATGATCTTACACCCATGGAGGCCAGGCTCCGGGACCTTACTTATGCGGCTCCGATCTTCCTCGAGTTCACCATAATCGAGAATGGTATAGACAGGGAACCCGAGAAAGTGAAGATCGGTGACCTTCCCATAATGATCAAGTCCAAGAGGTGCAACCTGCACAGGGATATGATGAGCCAGGACAGGAACCTCACGGAGGACCAGTACAAAAGGCGGCTTCAGGATATGAGGGAAGATCCTCTGGACCCTGGTGGCTACTTTATTGTCAACGGGACCGAGAGGTCCCTCATTTCCCTGGAGGACCTATCGCCGAACAGGGTCCTTGTCGAGTGGGAGGAAAAATACGGCACACCTCAGGCAGTCGCAAAGGTGTTCTCGCAGAGAGAAGGTTTCAGGGCACTCACATCCGTGGAGTTGAAGAAGGACGGGATACTTCAGGTATCTGTCCCTGCAGCTCCCACAAGGATACCTCTTGTAATACTCATGAAAGCCCTTGGAATGGATGCAGATGAGGATATTGCAAAGGCGATAGTTTCGGATGAGAGGATGAACAACGTGATCTTCGCCAACCTCGAAGAGTGCGCAATAAATTACAATGTGAACACCATCGAGGATGCGCTCAACTATCTTGAGAAGAAGTTTGCAACCGGACAGGCAAAGGAGTTCAGGGAAAAGAAGGTGGAATCCATCATAGACAAGTCCCTGCTCCCTCATCTTGGTGATCACAGGGATCAGAG
>JAYEPK010000158.1:0-5053 GCA_034723935.1 Thermoplasmatota archaeon | reverse complement strand
CAATGGGGCCCCATCATGCAACTCATCAGGATATTGTTTGTATATTGTATCGCTTTCTGTTTTCTGGTGACAGGATCCATTTTCCTTGCCGTTGGACCGGGAGATGGAATAGATAACGGAACCGATGACAATAGATCGAATGTGACAAGAGCATCTTTCAAGGACCGAATAGAGACAGGTACTATAATCAAATTGGCCCCAGGTGAGAACAACAACAATTCATATTATTATCCAGTACCGAAAGAGAGCACCGTTCTGAAGGCAAATCTTACAATTTCCAATTCACCTTATATAACAGGCGGTGATCAATTCACCAAGAATGCATTCCTCAATATAGCCGGAGGAATGAAGGAATACTTGCATGGGATCGAAGATGAATCCTACAACGGATTCTGGGGACTCCAGAACCAGACAAGAACGGGAGAAGGTGAGATAACTGGAATAGACCTCAACCTTCAGAATCCATACAATCTGAAGTTCGTGCTCCCAAAGAACGCAACGATTACCTCTGCAACGGTAAATATTACAGGATATCAAAGGGACGAAGAATGGCTTCACCATTCCAAATATTCGGGTATCTCGCAGGATACAATCGGAAGCACCGTACGGGATCTGGAAAATGGATTTGTTGCCTACTCCAATCCTACCATAACTACCGAGACCGGTAGTGTTTCTATCATGATAAATGACATCTCTTCATGGGGCCCCTCGATAGGGCCGGAGACCTTCTCCAGATACGGTGATTCGATCTCAACGGCATTCCTTTTCGGGAAGGATGAATCCATGGCAATCGGTGCCCCAAGATACAATAATTACAGAGGATCGGTATCCATAGTGGAGATCTCTTCCCTGATGACAAAACTTCATACCATTTATGGAAATTCCACTTCCGACAGGTTCGGGTCAGAAGTTGAGGTGGCCGATATCGATGGTGATGATAACCCTGATCTTATTGTTGGAGCACCTGGAGCCAATTCCGGCAAGGGAAAGATTCTCATATTCGAACAATTCCTCAATACCACAGGTTATGAGTTCAGGTTCAATAAAGCTATTAACGGGACTTCATCAATGACATCCTTCGGTAAGAAGATCGCTGTTGGAGATATGAACGGAGATGGTTCCTTCGACATCGCTGTTGCAAGTGATGATGATATCACAATATACAAGGGGGGAGCCGGATTCGACCTTATCGCAGATGCTACTATCGATCCTATCACGGATACGGGCATTTCAAATATTGGTGCTGTCGAATTCATTGGCGACCAGCAGGGATCAGGATATGAAACCCTCGCAGTGGGTTCCCCAAGTAGTACCGGAGGAATCGTTTCGATCTACTATGGTAGCTCAACCTTTGATCCCTCGAGGGATACGTCGATAAATTCCCCTTCCGGAACAGCACTGTTCGGAACATCCATGGATGTTGGTTATGACCTTGATGCCAATCTAAGATCCGAGATCGCAGTGGGCGCACCGAATACCGGAGCGCAACCCGGATGGGTAGGTCTCTATTCCATCTCCTCATCATCAACTCTGGTCGATTCTTTTTCTTTTGGTGAATCCGGTGATGAATACGGAATATCAGTGGCCTTTGGACCGGATATGAGAGGTGATGGATATGGGGATCTGATATCAGGTTCACCGGGTTACAACTCTGGACTGATATTCAGCCGATTGATCTTCAGTGAAAGGTTTCCACTTGATCAGCTTTCTGTCAACTCCCCTATCATACGGATAGGAGGAAATGATGTCTGGACCTATGGTGAGGATCATCTCGCGCATGATACTACCATTACATCTGGAGATCTTTCTCCCTATATCAATGACCTTATAGAAGCAGCTCATGTTCGGATCAGTTCCCCGTATGACGCATATGTATTTGTTGATATTCAACTTTCCATGGACTCCCCCTCCTCAATCGAATCATCCTCCATTTTGGATATTGGAGGTTTCAAGATCACGTATGATCTGCAGAAGGATCTCCCTGATCTTGCGGGTATCTTTGATAATTATGTGAAGACACACGACGATCTGGATGGATATGTTCATGTTCCCTTCAACTTCGGTGGAAAGAGCCCTGGCGGGCTGAGAATAGATAAGCTTGATATCGAATTGGACAATGCCCCGGAGATATACGGGGTTCCAGACAACCTTCATATCAATGAGGGGTCCAACCACCCAAAACTTATCGATGTCATGTCTGTTTTCGAAGATGACATAGATGGGGATGATGAACTGACCTACAACATTGGAAAGGGAGATAACGCAGAATTTTTCAATGTGAACCTGACAGAGGGAAGATATGCGGGTATTGACCTTACGATCACCGATATAAGTAGGAATTGGTCCGGCATCATCGAGATATTTCTTTCGGCAACGGACAAGAGCGGTGGCATGACAAGTACCGATTCAATATATGTCGTAGTTGATCCTGTGAACGATGCTCCGGTAGTCAAAGGAGAACCTGATCGTACAATCCTGCAGGAAGCTCAATGGAGATTTATCGTCTATGCAGAGGACGCTGAATTCGACAATATCAATTATTCACTAATGTGGGAGCCAGAGAACATGACGATTGATTCCATCGGAACGGTTGTATGGACCCCAAATGCGTGGCAGATCGGCGAGAACAACTGGACGCTTGTTCTTTCCGATGGTATGGATCAGAATATGTTCAACTTTTCCATATTTGTCATCAATATGAACGATGCACCGTTGTTCCTTGAACCTCCTGTGGGAGATGAAGTCCTCCTTGGAGATGAGTATCAGATCACGATCTCGGCATATGAACTTGATCCCAATGACAGTATTATATATTCCATAGAAAAAGGACCGGTCAATGCGATCATCAGATCGAATGACGGCTACTTGACCTGGACACCATTGATATATGAACCAGATCCTCAGAAGTTCGTAGTAAGAGCACGCGATCTTAACGATGGATGGTCAGAGATCGTGTTCTATGTGAACATTACATTCCTGGATGGACCGCCAGCAGTAATATCATCACCGGAAACGAACATTGATGAACTTATAGAATGGACCTATCATATCAATATAACCGACCCGGATGATGATCATTACTCGGTCGAACTTTATATTGCACCTATTGGAATGGATTATGATCAAAATATCACAGGGAACATTACCTGGACACCATCTAACGTTCAGATCGGGAAATTTGACATATCCATACTGATAAGATCAACAAGGTACGAGATGTTCCACAACTTCACACTCAATGTCATGAGATCACCAAGGATTTGGGAACTGAAAATAACAGGAATAGAGAGCGGTAAAAAAGTTAAAGGAGATTTTAGGATTGGGGGAACTGTATCCGTATCACCCAGCTCGGTGGAGAATGTTTACGTGAAGATCGGAGACGAGGAATGGGAGGGGGCAACGATAAATGAAGATGCCTGGTACTACGATATTGAAACAACACAGTTCAGCGATGGCACATATACCGTTAGTGTAAAGGCCTATGATGGATACGAAAATTCAACAGCGAAAACCATAGACCTCAAGATCGCAAATGACGAGGGGAAGGTATCCATACTGTTCTATATCATCATGATCGTCTTGGTTCTCCTCGTTCTTGCTGCACTTGGTCTTGTGGGTTTCCTTACCTATAAGAAAATCCTGGAAAAAAAGGAAGAGATCAAAAAACAGGAAAAAATGGAAGAGGTAAAAAGATCAAGGGATGAAATGGATGATTTTTTCAACATTGCAAAGACCGTGCATGATGAGACCGGAGCTTTTGACCATATCGAAGAACCCGAGATAGATGAGGAGAGACTGAATATCATAGACGATATCTTTTCTCCAACAACCGGAACCGAACAGGTGACCCAGAAAGCGATTATGGACGACATTCCAGAGGACCCACTCCAGAAAGCTGATATACAGAATATTGTCGCAGATCAAGTTTCCCTTGAATCTGAAGCTACTCAACCCAAACCGGTTCCTGAAGAGCATTCATTTGTCGATCCACCTGATGACTGAAATGGTAAGCTTACCGATCTATAAGGGACACAATGGAGAAGAAACGAGATGATCTTCGGTAATTATCAGGATAAAGTATTTAATCGTAAAATAAGATGACCTTGGGAGGCTAAGGGATATTCTTTAAGTTTTGGAGGGAAAATCATGGGTTGGCTCAGAAGGAAGAAAGAAGAAGAGAACATCCAGGATGATGAGTTTCACGTTGGAAGGTCTTACATAGATCTCGGGGTGTTGAGAGGTAAAGCACCTGGTGCGTCAAGAAGCACGGAAGGTGGACCATCGGTCAAGTTTGCAGATATTGACGGCTACAGACAGATACCAGAGCTGTCGAATCTCGTCTATGAGGGGAATATACTTGTTTTGGATTTTACCCCTATCGCCAATGATGACCTTGAACTGAAAAGGACCATTACTGAACTCAAAAGAGTTGTGGAAGACATCAGTGGAGATATTGCTGGCATTGCCCAGAACATGCTTATTATCACTCCTAAAGGGGTTGGAATAGACAAGACCAAAATGAAAAGACTTGAAAGGAAAAGGTTTTGAACTTTCGATCTCAGGACGGTAAGTCCATGGATGATACCATTGTTAGATGCCCTGCATGCATTCAGGGTGTTCTTGATATTGATCAAAAAGAAGTGGAAATACCACACTTTGGAAATATAATGATATCAACCATGAGTTGCAAATCTTGCGGATACCGTACTTCTGACGTAATACCACTGACCAAACATCTTCCCAAAAGATATTTTTGTATAGTGGACCAACCTGATAAACTTGCCATCAGGGTTATCAGGTCAGGGACCTCTGTTGTCAGGATACCAGAACTCGGTGCTAGAATAGACCCAGGTCCATTTTCCGAGGGTTACATAAGCAATATCGAAGGCATCCTTATTCGATTCAGGGATATCCTTCTTCACCTTTTGAAAGACCTGGACCAGGATAATGACCAGATTGGTATCCCAGACAGGATCGAAAGAACGAACGTTGTTATCGAATGGATAGGGTCACTTATCGAAGGTAATGCAAATATCAAGCCCGTCACTCTGAT
>JAYEPK010000157.1:0-1057 GCA_034723935.1 Thermoplasmatota archaeon | reverse complement strand
GCATGATCTGGTATGAAGATCCTGTGTATCTCGCCGGATCTTCATACCAATGGATCCCGGAAAAAAGAGGGACCTTTGTGGTTCAATTGTTCACTACTCTGCAAGCTTCTTGTAGTACTCGTATTTTTCTTTCAGGTTCTGGGCGAGAAGATCATGCAGCCTTTTTGCCTCATCCGGGAAAGAGAGAGTGAGCGTATGATATCTGACCTCGCCCATGAGGAATTCCTTCAGGTCGCTCTTTGGTTCTTTCGAGTCAAACTGGAACGGGTTCTTTCCCTCGGCCTTTAATCTGGGATCATATCTGTACAGGAACCAGTAACCGGATTCCACGGCTCTCTTCTCTTCATCCTGTGTACGACCCATACCTCTTTTCAGACCGTGGTTGATACATGGTGCATAGGCAATTATCAACGATGGCCCTGGATAGGATTCAGCTTCTTTTACAGCCTTGAGGTACTGGTTCTTGTTGGCTCCCATGGCTACCGATGCGACATATATATTACCGTAGGTCATTGCCATGAGTCCGAGGTCCTTCTTGGTGGTCTTCTTGCCGGATGCTGCAAATTTTGCAACGGACCCGATCGGAGTTGCCTTGGAGGATTGACCTCCAGTGTTCGAATAGACCTCGGTATCCAGTACAAGTATGTTGACATCATGTCCCATGGCGATAACATGGTCAAGTCCGCCATAACCAATATCATAAGCCCATCCGTCACCTCCAAATATCCAAATAGAGGGTTTGGTGAAGAGATCATTATGTGCCCATATCTGTTCCAGAAGATCACTGCGGTCCATTCCGGAGAGCTTGTCGTTTATCTTCAGGGAGATCTCCTTGGAAAGGTCACCATTATCTTTGTTTTCCATCCATTCCCTGAACATACCTTTCAAGTCCTCATCTATATTTGTTGTAAGAACCTCGCTTACAAGATCAACGAGCCTGGACCTCCTCTGTGTTAGAGCAAGGTTCATACCGAAACCATATTCTGCATTATCCTCGAAGAGGGAATTGGCCCAGGATGGTCCATGACCGTTCTCATCCAGAGCCCATGGAACGGCA
>JAYEPK010000156.1:0-1058 GCA_034723935.1 Thermoplasmatota archaeon | reverse complement strand
GTTAAACTTGATCAATCTGTATCCTGAGTATGAAGACCGGAGAGGAGGAGACGTCTATCCATCCTCGATTACAGAACACAACCAATGTTTTGCAGATTCGACCTATACAGGGGTTCTCCAGACACGAAAGGGAAGAGATGATGGAGTCAAGCAAAAGGAAGATCATCCTCGAAGTTATCAAAGGGCGAAGGAGCATTCGTTCATATAAGGATGGAGAGGTACCGCGGGGGATGCTTATGAAGATCTTGGAAGCAGGACGATGGGCTCCTACCCCAAGCAACGTTCAATCCTGGCGGTTTATCGTGGTTCAGGAGGCCAAGCAACTAGGGTCCATCAAGGACCTCTCCCCGGGCTTCCCCAGGGAAGCCTCTGCTGCCATTATGGTCTGCTCAGACCAAGGCGATATGCAGGATTTCGGAGAGGCATCAAGGCCGATCCTCGCAGCTGAAGAAGCAGCTATGGCCGCGCAAAACATGTTGCTTATGGCCCATTGTCTCGGCCTCGGCTCCTGTCCTGTGGCCTCCTTCTCCAGAACGGGGATAAGGGCGCTGCTGGAGCTACCTGATCATATCCGTCCAATCCTCATGGTCGCTTTGGGGTTTTCTGCTGAGCACCCTGATCCACCTCGAAGGAAAGAGCTCTCGCGGATAACCTTCTGGGAAAGATATGGGGGGAACGATGGGCAGGGATGAGCTATTCGATCTGTGTACGTATATAGCGGCGAGTGCTGAGGGATTGAAGGATGAACCAAAGGATTATGGCCCTTTACGGTTGATCGAGGTGCTTAGCCGTCTAGCAAAGCTTGCGGCTACAGACTACAATGATTGTTTCTTGGGGGAGATAGCTAGAGAGGTGAAGGAGAAAGAGAGCCTCGTGATGACGGACAGAGAGGCATTTTACCACTCTCTAAGGCGATTGGTTGTCAAATTCGCGGAGGAAGCGAAGAGAAGGAATGCGAGAAAGGAGGAGATACATGGAGAGCATTGTTAAGCTTTTTTCTGAAATGGTGCAGATCGACAGTGAGTCGGGAGAGGAAGCAAAGTTCATCAGTTACTTGC
>JAYEPK010000155.1:0-1069 GCA_034723935.1 Thermoplasmatota archaeon | reverse complement strand
CTGATCTCTTCACGGTAACGCATTGTCAGATGTATTCCGTAATCAATCCCAAGGCCGATCAAAAGTACAGGTACAGCCATTATCATTGGATTGGACGAATAACCCATCAGAGAGCCGAAACCGTACATCCAGAGGATCGCGAAGACCAGGGCGATGAGGTTCAGGACCATGTCGAAGAAACTCCTGTAGATCAAAAGGAGTATGACAAAGACAAAGAGCATTGCCAGAGGACCAAGGATCATCATGGATTCGTTGCTTGCCTCTGTTATTTTCTCATCTATCATACCAAAACCCATCGGATGGATGGTAAGGTCGGATACATCATTGAAATCCCCCACGATAGCTGAAAGGTTTCCTTCTATATCCAGAAGCTTCTCATTATCAGTGTCAGACATTCCCACAAGCTCGTAATCGAGACTGACAAGTATCATGGCGCCTTCGGCGTTCAGAGAACCGATGACCGGATCGAAGTCCTTGGTCAGGAAATTGGTCAGGATGTACTGACCGTAGTAGAAGGATTGCTGGAGCTGGCCCATGTTCATGGGATTCCCTTTCCACATCGATAGGGAGGTTAGGTTCTCGACCCGGGATATTACATCCTGGACCTTTTCCCTGAGGTTCGAAAGCTCCAATTTCGATCCTTCGGTCAAGGACCGGTTGTCCATCATCTCATCGAGATCTACCACTGCATCGTTCAGATCGGACATCAGGGACGGAGCTCTCATCGAGAAATTCATAACATCCCCCGTGGCATTTTCCATCTCCCCACTGGAGAAGCTGAATGAAAGAAGATCGGACATCTCTTCCTTCATGGAACCCACATCATCGAACCCTTCAAAGTAATCGTTCCGGCTTTCCATCTCCGGTGAGAATTCCGGGACCGGGTCATGGCCAAGTACCTCGCTCAGGTGAACATCTAGGTCCCGGGAGATGTTGGTTATCTTCTCGACATCCTCAGGAGATGTTGTGTTCAACCCTGTCTCAAGTTCCGAAAGGGCGGATCTCAAGGATCCCATGGAAGCAAGGTCAACCGAAACGACATCTCCGAGGTCAAGAATTTCCTGACCGT